>CAYSDW010000047.1:0-264 GCA_964429925.1 uncultured Candidatus Saccharibacteria bacterium
AGACCGAGGCGCGACGAGGAAGTCGTACTCGAAGAGTACGTCGACGAGGAGCAACAAAGGGCTGGGGGTATTTGGCTGTATCCCTTCGGGTTGCGATTATTTTTGCGAATCACTTTGTTACTCCTCCTTGACGTACCGTAGAGGTACGCCTGCGTCGTCGCGCCGCGTGCTTCGCAAAAATCTCTCGCAACGCGTTTGAAAGTATGAGCGTCACAGGTTCCTTACGGAAGCTCAGAGGAAGGGCGGCGCACGGCCCCGATTACT
>CAYSDW010000047.1:274-1526 GCA_964429925.1 uncultured Candidatus Saccharibacteria bacterium
GAGACGGACGCGCTGGGCGGGGAAGTGATCAGGCGCTGATCAGGGATCTATCGCACTCATGCTACTCAATCGGCTCAGAGGAAGGGCGGCGCACGGCCCCGATTACTTCCTTCTTGCGGCGTTCCTCCTGCTCACCGCCTTTGGGCTCGTGATGCTCTCCTCGGCTTCTTCGGACCTCGGCAAGATCAAGTTCGGCGATACGTACTATTATCTGCGCCATCAGATCCAATTCGGCCTTGCACTGGGGCTTCTGGGGTTCTACTTGGGCAGCGTTATTTCGTACCGATGGTACGAAAAGATCTCTTTTTTTCTTCTTCTTGCGAGCGTAGGCCTCTTGGTACTGGTCTTTACGCCGCTTGGATTTTCCGTGGGCGGCGCTGCACGCTGGATCCAGGCGGGGCCTGTTACCATACAGCCAGCCGAACTTGTGAAGCTTACGTATCTCCTGTATCTCGCGGCCTGGCTTTCGAACAAGGCGGCGAACCGCGGCAGGGGATTCCTCGAAGGATTCTTGCCGTTCGCGGCCATCTCGGGCCTCATCGCCCTCTTGCTTGCCATGCAGCCGGCCACCTCGACGGCGGCCGTCATCATTTTCTCCGGTCTCATTGTCTACTGGGCGGGCGGCGCCAAGTACCGTTATTTGGGACTCTTCGCGCTCGCGGGACTTGTGGGGCTCGCCGCGCTCGTCGCGGTCACGCCCTACCGTTTGGAGCGCGTGAAGTCGTTCATCTCGGGCGGCGACGCCCAAGGATCGCGCTATCACATCGAGCAGGCGCTCATCACCATCGGGTCGGGCGGGCTCTTCGGCGTCGGTTACGGACAGTCAACGAGCAAGTACAACTATCTGCCGGAGCCGATCGGCGACTCGATCTTCGCCGTCATCGCGGAAGAGTTCGGGTTTGTGGGCGCGAGCACGCTGATCGCGGTGTTCCTTGCGATCGTAGCCCGCTGCTTCATGATGGCGAGAAAAATGGCGGAACCTTTCGGACGCCTGCTTCTCGTGGGATTCGCTTCCGTAATCGGCATTCAGGCTTTCGTGCATATCGCGGCCATCTCCGGCCTCATTCCCTTAACCGGCGTTCCCTTGCCGTTCATCAGCTACGGATCGACGGCGCTGGTCGCCTTTTTAACAATGGCGGGGATAATTGTTAACATTACAAAGAGCATTTCTCGATGAAAACCTATTCCTCGCTTCGCGTACTCGTGACCGGAGGGGAGACGGGAGGCCATATCTACCCCCTGATCTCGGTCG
>CAYSDW010000047.1:1536-5737 GCA_964429925.1 uncultured Candidatus Saccharibacteria bacterium
GCGGAAGAGCTCCAAAACATAGGCGCAGAGCACGGGATCGCCGTGGAGACCCATTACGTGGGGGCTCCCGGCCGTTTCCGCGACATTCTCCTTGAGCAGGGGATCCGGATCTCCGAGGTCTTTTCGAGCAAGTGGAGGCGATACGTTTCGCTCCTCAATATTTTGGACGTCCCGAAGTTCTTTATAAGCATCTTCCAGGCGCTCTTCCATGTCTTTTGGATCATGCCGGACGTTCTTTTTTCGAAGGGCGGACCCGGGTCCCTGCCGGTGGTCTTCGCATGCTGGTTCTATCGCATTCCGGTCCTTATTCACGAATCGGACGCCGTGCCGGGGCGCTCCAATCTTTTTGCGGCCCGTTTCGCGTCGCGGATCGGCATCTCGTTCCTTTCCTCGCAAGAGTACTTCGGCGACCGGAACGTGGCTCTGGTCGGGAACCCCATCCGCACCTTCCTCTTGAAGGACCGCGACAACCAGGAGTTCTCGAAGCGCTACTTCGGATTCGCGCAGGACGAGCCCCTGCTCCTCGTACTCGGCGGGTCGCAGGGTTCGACGCGCATCAATGAGTTCATTCTGAACTCGCTCGAGCTTCTTATCCGCGACTTCCAGATCCTGCATCAAGTGGGCGCGAAGAACTTCGAGGAGATCAAGCGCGAAGGCGAGTTCCTGATGAAGGACTTCCATCCCGAGGAGCGTTCCCGCTACAAGCCGGTGGCGTATTTCAAAGAGGACATCAAAGACGCGTTCGCCGCAGCCGATCTCATCGTTTCCCGGGCGGGGGCGGGTTCGATCTTCGAGATCGCGGCGTTCGGCAAACCCTCGATCCTCATCCCGCTCAAGGAAGGAGCGGACCAGCGCGCGAACGCGTATGAGTACGCGAAGACCGGCGCGGCGGTGGTGCTTGAGGAACAGAATCTTTTGCCCAATATCTTCGCAGCCCAGCTTAAGAAAATTTTCAGCGCCGCGCAGAAACGCAGCGACATGGGCGAAGCCGCTTCGCAGTTCGCCCGGCCGAACGCCGCCCGCCTCATCGCGGAAGGGCTTGTCGAGCTCGCGACTCATGCCCCGTAATACAACCTCGACTTGCCGCAGCGGCACAACTACTATGACGTTAGGCATACGAACAACAATTCCTACTATGTCAACCTCGATGCCAATCGTGGAACTTTTTAACAGTCGAGGTTGATATACGGGGCATGCCGACGGAGAATAAAAGGGAGGTCCGCGTACGCATCGCGCCGTCGCCGACGGGGCCGCTCCATTTCGGCACCGCGCGCACGGCGCTTTTTAACTGGCTTTTTGCGAAAAGCGCGGGCGGCGCGTTCATTCTGCGCATCGAAGACACCGACCTTGAGCGGTCGGACGCGAAATACGAGGAAGAGATCATCGCGGGGCTTCGCTGGCTCGGCATCGAATGGGACGAGGGGCCGGTGCGCCAAAGCGACCGCCTTGAGGTTTACGAGAAGCATCTCAAGCGCCTGCTCGACGAGGGAAAGGCGTATCACTGCTACTGCACGAAAGAAGATCTCGAAGAGGAGCGGCAGGCGATGATGGCGCAGGGGCTTGCGCCCAAGTACAGCGGACGCTGTCGCAACCGCAAGGCTTCCGGCGGCGCGTCGCCCCAGCTTATCCGCTTCCGGATGCCGGAGACGGCAGTGTCCTTCAAGGACATGATCCGTGGCAAGATCACGTTCGACGCGGCGCTCTTCGGCGATATCGCCATTGCGAAGAACCTGCGCGCGCCGCTCTATAACTTTGCGGCGGTGGTTGATGACCACGAAATGCGCATCTCGCACGTCATCCGCGGCGAGGACCACATCCCGAACACCCCGAAACAGCTGCTGCTCCAGGACGCGCTCGGTTTCGCGCATCCGGAATACGGCCACTTGCCGCTTATCCTTTCGGCGGACCGCTCCAAGATGTCCAAGCGCTATGCGGAGACCTCGCTTCTTGCGTATCGCGAGAACGGTTATATGCCGGAGGCGATGTTCAACTTCATGGCGCTCATGGGATGGCATCCCGCACCAGAGCGGGGCTCGGTGCGGGACACGCCCGCCCAAGAAAAAGAGATTTTTACTCGAGATGAACTTATCAAGGCGTTCGACATCAAGCGCGTGCAAAAGGCGGGCGCGGTCTTCAATCAGGAAAAACTCGACTGGTTGAACGCGCAGTACATCCGCACGCTTGGGGATGCGGAGCTCGCGGAACATCTCCAGCCGCTCCTTGCGGCGCGCGGCCTGAAGTGGGATAAAAAGCTGCTTGCCAAGGTGGTTGCGATAGAGAGATCGCGCGCAAAGACCCTTGCGGACATCATCACGAACGGCGAGCTCTATTTCTCCCTGCCCGACTACGATGCGAAGCTCCTGGTCTGGCAGAGCGCGTCGTTCGCCGACATCCGCGAACGCCTCATTCGTCTCCTTGAGATCCTGCAGGACGTTCCGGAGAAGGAGTTCACCGTTCCGGCGCTCACCGCAACGCTTATGCCGTATGCCGAAGAGAAGGGAAGGGGCGCCGTGCTCTGGCCCTTTCGGGTTGCCTTGAGCGGCAGGCAGGCCTCGCCGGGGCCGTTCGAGCTTGCGGCCGCGCTGGGCAAAGAGGAAACGCTCCGGCGGCTCGGCCTCGCGCTTCAAAAACTCGGACTGGTGTAGAACCGTTATGCTCCTCTTCCTGCGCATCACAACTGTAGGCGTCGTTGCGCTCGCCCTTGTATGGGGCGGGTTCGCTTCCGGCGCTTCGGCTCCCGAGGAGCTTCGCGCCAAGATCGACGCGAAGGCTAAGGAACTCGAAGCGATCAACGGTCAGGTTCAGTCAACCCAGCAGAACATCTCGGAGGCGCAAGAGCAGAGCCGCACGCTTAAGAACGAACTGTCGCAGATCAACTATGACATCAACCGCCTGGGCCTTAACATCAAGGCGAGCGAGATCAACATCCAAAAGCTCTCCTTGGAGCTCGACGGCCTGCAATACGACATCGCGGACGTGCACGCGTCGATCGGCGGCAAAAAGGAGGCGATCGCAAAGTTCCTGCGGGAGCTCCAGCAGAACGATGCGGACAACCTCCTCGTCGTCTTTTTGAAGAACAAGAGTTTGGCGGACAGCGTCCTTACGGCGCAGAGCTTGGCGGACCTGAACCAGGGCCTCGCAGTCGAGATCGCCAACCTGGGCGTTCTCTATGACGAGCTCGATACGAACATTCAGCTCACGAGCACGAAGAAGTCGGGGATCGAACGCGAGAACCTGAATCTTAAGTCGAGAAAGGGCATCGTCGAGGACAAGCGTTCCGAGCGGCAATCGCTCTTAACGCAGACCAAAAGCCGCGAACAGACCTACCAGCAGCAGCTTGCGGAGCTTGAAAAAAAGCAGGAGGAGATCGGCCGGGTCATCGACGAGCTGGAGCATGAACTGCGCGCCGCATTTGACCCGAGCGTCCTGCCGCTCAAACGCCCCGGCGTGCTCGGGAAGCCGGTGGAGAATGGCATCATGAGCCAGGGCTATGGCGCCACGGCGTTCGCCCAGCGTGCTTACAAAACGAAGTTCCATAACGGCGTTGACTGGGGCGTCCCGGTAGGCACCCCCCTATTCGCGGCCGAGGACGGCGTGGTGGTCGCGGTGGACAACAACGACCGCGGCACCTCGCGATGGCAAAAGTATCAGTACGGCAAATATATTCTGATCAAGCACGACAACAACCTTACGACGCTCTACGCCCACCTTTCTCGACAGGCCGTCTCGCGAGGTGCTACCGTGAAGAGAGGAGACCTTATCGGCTACTCCGGCAACACGGGTTATTCCACCGGCGCGCATATCCACTTCACGGTCTATTGGGCGCCGAGCGTCCAGTTGAAATCGGTCCCTCCCGCTGCCGGCCTGGTCCCGATCGGCGTGACCATCGACCCCAACGACTACCTATGATCGGCCTCATCCTTGCAGCAGCGCTTACGGCACAACTTACGGACGTTCGGAACATTCCGAGCGCGGAAGGGGTTTTGAACATCATCCCCCAGCCGCTGTACGAACTTTTTGACGCGGCGAAGAATATCAACATAGGAGCGGGCGGGGAGAACGCCGTTACGCGAAAGGTTCTGGAGTTCTTGCCCCGTTCCACAAGCGACATCGGCCGTGGCATCGGTACGGCGGGGGAGTTTCTCGACCGCGCGAACTCCTGGTTCGGAGACAATGTCGGCATCCGCCTTACCCAGCTCTT
>CAYSDW010000048.1:0-5367 GCA_964429925.1 uncultured Candidatus Saccharibacteria bacterium
TATGGACAGCGTAAACCATGTCGAGGAAGCAGAAGACAATTTTTGTAGCCATGAGCGGCGGAGTGGACTCGTCCGTCGCCGCGGCATTGCTCAAGAAACAAGGCGCGAACGTCGTCGGCGTCTTTATGCGGTGCGTGAACCTCGATGGGTGCGCCGAGCAGGACGCCGAGGATGCTCGCCGCGTGGCCGAGCATCTCGGCATTCCGTTCTATGTGTTCGATCTCGAGAACGAATACAGGCGGGAGGTGGTGGACACTATGGTCGATGGTTATCGCAAGGGCGTGACGCCGAATCCGGATGTGATGTGCAATAAGGAGATCAAGTTCGGCTTGTTCCTCAAAAAGGCGCGTGCGCTGGGCGCGGACGGCATTGCGACCGGCCACTATGCGCGGCTCCGTCGCCGCGCCGGCCGTCCGGTGCTCGCTGCGGCTAAGGACCTCAATAAGGACCAAAGCTACTTTCTGTGGACGCTCACGCCAGATGTGTTGGCTCGTTGTCTCTTTCCGGTCGGCGATTATACAAAACCGGAGGTGCGGCGAATGGCGAAGCGGATGGGCCTCTCCACGGCGGCGAAAAAGGATTCGCAAGGCATCTGCTTTTTAGGCGATATCTCGCTCCGCGACTTTCTCAAGGAACATCTGCCGGAGCGGGAAGGCCCGTTCGTTACGATAGTGGGAGAACAGATCGGCACGCATCGCGGGGCGTGGTTCTACACGGTGGGACAGCGTCACATCGGCATCGCAAACGCGCGCGCCGGAGCACCGTATTACGTCGCGGCGAAAAACGTGAAGACAAATACGCTTGTGGTTGCGGAAGGAGATGACGATCCGGCGCTTTATCGCAAGAAAATCGAACTGCGCGGCGTCAATTTTGTTTCACTACAACATACCAACATACTTGAGAATGTAGGTATGTCGGGAGTCGGGGTTTCGGCACGCGTGCGGTACCGCCAGCCGCTTGCCGAGGCGACGCTCTCAAAAAAGCGGCTGGGGTTTACGCTCACATTCAAAAAGCCGCAGAAGTTCGTTGCGCCGGGCCAGTCCGCGGTATTCTACGCAAAGGACGGCGAGGTGCTGGGCGGCGGCATTATTGCGTAAATAGAAAAGCTTCAGTAGAGTGGGGGCAGCAAATTGAACAGTGTCGAGGAGGACCATGCTCACAAGCATCGGTGACCTTACGCGCGAAGAGCGCCTTGGCCTTATGGAGAAGTGCCTGCGCCTCGCCGCGAGCTCTGATTGCACGCGGATGAACTTCGGCGCGCTGGTCATACGGAGACGTTTTTGGGACGGCGGCGCGAGGGCCGATCTTGTCGAGATCGGCCAGGGCTACAACCGCAAGGCGAGCCCCGCGACCGCGTTCGTCGACTGCTGTAATCTGCGCGATCGTCTCAACATCCCGGGGCGAATGCGCGCGGAGCTCTGCGAGGCGGTCCACGCCGAGTGGGCGGCGATCGTCGACGCCGTCGAGCGCGGCCATCAGGTTCGCGGCGCCGAACTCATCGTCTGCGGCAAGCGCCCGTCGGGCGAGCCGTACGTCAAGAAGTGGCGGAACCACTCCTGCACGCTCTGCACCCGGCTCATGCATGCTTTCGGCATCGCGCGCGTTTGGGTGCCGTGCGCGACGGACGCGGGCGTCGACCTTCTCCCGCTCACATCTGAGGGGGCGCTCGTAACGTCGTTCGAGATAGCCACGGGCATTCGCGACCTCGAGACCGGAGCAAGAAAGGAGACAAGCGATGACGAGTGTTCGTGACGGCGCGTTCCTGATGGAGCTTCTGAAGGCCCTTTACCGGAGCTGGGACGCGGAGACCTCCGCGGACGGCACGCACTGGACGCGCGAGTGTCCGCCCTGGGGCCAGTGCGCGGTCTCCGCGCTCGTGGTCCAGGACTATATGGGCGGGGAGCTCCTGCGCGGTTCGCTCGAGAAGGTGCCCGATCCCAAGATCGCGGCGATGCGCTCGCACTACTGGAATCGTCTGCCATCCGGACGCGAGGCGGACCTCACCGAGCGGCAGTTCCATCCGAGCCAGAAGGCGTACATCACGCCAGGCGAGTCGCGCACGCGCGAGTACGTCCTCTCGAACGTCGAGACGGCGCGCCGCTACGCGCTCCTCAAGGCCAGGGTCGGCCAGATCCTCGGCGAATAAGCCCGCCTACCGGCAGGCAGGCACTTCATTTGGCCCCTTCCGCTTCCTGCGGAAGGGGCGCTTCTTTTTGCGCGGATATACGATACGATGAGGAACATGGCGATCCATAACGCCGCCTTTTTCGGAGCCGCCGCTTTTCTTTTGGGAGTCGCAACGGCATCGGTCGGGATCGCGTTCGGCGTCTATGCGGCAACGCTTGGCGCCGCTGCTTTCGGTCTTGTTGCTGTAAAGAAAAGTTTCTCCGTCGGTCTTTCCCGGCTTGCGGTCGCCGGTCTTGCAGGTGCCGCAATGACCGGTTTTTTGTATTTTCACCTCTCCGCCGTTCTCAAGGAACCCTACCTTCCGGCAGGAGCGCCGCTCGAAGCGGTGATTGCCCGCGAGCCGAAACGCGGCGACCGGCAGGAACTTACGCTCTCGCTTCGCGCGCCCGCGAAGGGCAGCGTCGTCTGGTACGCGCCGCGGTATCCGGCCTATGCGTACGGCGACGTGCTGCGGTTCGGGTCGGAATCCTCTCTCTCGGTCCGTTATGGAAGATACGTCCTTCGCGGTGACGCGACGAGGACGGCGGAAGGAGAAGGAAGTCGTCTGCGCTCGGCGCTCTATGCCGCAAAACGGGCTTTTGTGGGGACGCTCGAGGCAACTCTGCCGCGGGAGAAGGCGGCGCTCCTCGCCGGCCTCACGGTCGGCGAGCGGGGAGAGTTCTCGGACGAGTTCAAAGAAGCGCTCCGGGTGAGCGGCACGACGCACATCGTCGCCCTCTCCGGCTATAACATTGCGGTCGTTGCGCTTGCGGCGGGAGCGCTTTTCCTGAAATTCCTTCCGCGCCGCCTTGGGTTCCTCGCCACGCTTGGCTTAATTGCGGCATTCGTTATCGCGACCGGGGCGGAGGCGTCCGTTGTGCGGGCCGGCATCATGGGTGCCATCCTTCTCCTCGCGAAGGACAGCGGCAGGATGTATAACTTGCGGAACGCGATCGCGCTCACGGCCTTTGTCATGGTCGCGGCCGACCCATTCGTGCTCATCTTCGATCTCGGTTTCCAGCTCTCGTTCCTCGCGCTCCTGGGGATCGTGTTTCTCATGCCAGCCATAGCGTCATTTGTCGCACGCGTTCGCGGCGTGCCGGCGATCCTCAAGGAGCACTTTGCGACGACTGCAGCCGCGCAGCTCGCGGTAATGCCGCTCCTTCTCGCCTCGTTCGGCAGCGTCTCGCTGTTCTCCCTGCCCGCAAACGTACTGGTGCTCTTCACGGTCCCGGTTACGATGGCACTTGGGTTTCTGACCGGTTTTGCGGGTCTTGTAAGCGCAACGCTTGCGGAGTTTTTCGCGATCCCCGCGGGAGTTCTGCTTTCCTACCAGATCGGGGCCATAGAGTTCTTCAGCCGTCTGCCGCAGGCAGGATTAACGCTTACCCCATCGTGGCTCATCGTTCTTCCGTATTATGCTCTTCTCGTGTTCTGGATACGGCGGAAACCAAAGCCATCACATGCCCCGTAATACAACCTCGACTGGCCATAGCCCAAAAGGATGAACGCCATGAGAAAAGAAAACTTAATTTCGATCATGTTAATCTTGATTCCAATAACAAACCTCTTTAAAAGTCGAGGTTGATATACGGGGCATGCGGCCATCGGACAATAAATCGCTCATCCTAGTCCTTCTCCTTCTCGCGGCGAACGTCGCGCTCGGCATTCGCATTGGAGGACCGGGAAGGGGCGAGCCGTCCATCGCATTCCTCGATGTCGGGCAGGGAGACGCATCGCTCATTGCGTTGCCTTCAGGCGGGCGCGTCGTCCAGATCCTGATCGACGGCGGACCGAACGCGGCCATCCTCCCGGCGCTCGAGGCGGTTATGCCGGATGGCGACCGGAGCATTGATCTCGTCATGCTCACGCATCCCCAGCTCGACCATTTCGGCGGATTGATCGACGTCGTGAAGCGTTATCGCGTTGGCGCGTTCATCTGGAACGGGCGCGCGGGAACCGTTGATGCGTGGGACGACCTTGTTCAGGCGGTTCGGGGGGCGGGCGTACCGGCGCTCGTGCTGGGCTCCGGGGATGCGATACGGGTCGGTGATCACGCGCTTGCCGTCCTCCATCCCGACCGGCTGGGTCTCGTAAGCGGCGAACTGAACGACTCCTCGCTCGTCATGCGCCTCGACACGGATGGCGTTCGCGCCTTGTTCACCGGCGACATCGCTTCGAATATCGAGCGGCGGCTTCCTCCAGGCGAGCTTATCGCGGACATCCTCAAAGTTCCGCATCACGGCTCCAAGTACAGCTCCGGAAAGGAATTTCTCGAACGGGTTGGGCCGAAAGCCGCGTTCATCGAAGTAGGCAAAAATACCTACGGCCACCCGACGCCAGACGCGCTCGCGCGACTCGCCGCGATCGGGAGCAGGATATTCCGTACCGATCGCGACGGCACGGTCGTCGTCCGCTGGGAGAACGGAAAGCTCCAGGTCCTTCCTTCAAAGCGGCAGGAATAATTGCTACACTTCTTTCATCTGATATGCGCACGCTCATACGCGACGTTAAAGACAAGATAGGCGCGGAGGTGGAGCTCGCCGGCTGGGTTCATACCCGGCGCGACCACGGCAAGATCATCTTCATAGATCTCCGCGACCGGAGCGGCTTGGTCCAGCTGGTTTTCACGCCGAAAGACAAGGAGCTCTACGAGCAAGCGGGCAAACTCCGCCCGGAGTGGGTGGTGCGCGCGGCCGGCACGGTCACGGCGCGGCCGGAAGGCCAGGAGAATCCGAACCTGCCGAACGGCACGGTGGAGGTTCCGGTCCGGATCTTGCACGTCGAATCGGAAGCGGCGACGCCGCCCTTCGCGCTCGACACCGACGGCTACGAGGTGGGAGAGGAGGTCCGTATGCAGTACCGCTATCTCGATCTGCGCCGCGCGCGGCTCGCGCGGAACCTGCGGATGCGGAGCGCGGTCACGAATGAACTCCGGCGCTTTCTGCTCGGCCGCGACTTCACGGAAGTGGAGACGCCCATTCTCACAAAGTCCACGCCGGAGGGCGCGCGCGACTACCTGGTTCCCTCGCGCGTCCACCCCGGCTCCTTTTACGCCCTGCCGCAATCGCCCCAGCAGTACAAACAGCTCCTCATGGTGGCGGGCCTCGAGCGTTACTTCCAGGTCGCGAAGTGCTTCAGGGACGAGGACACGCGCGGCGACCGCCAGCCGGAGTTCACCCAGCTCGACATCGAGATGAG
>CAYSDW010000049.1:0-5294 GCA_964429925.1 uncultured Candidatus Saccharibacteria bacterium
CGCCCCGCGATCGCCTTTGCGCCCTTAAAGAGGCCGTACTCGTTCAGCTTCCAGCCCTTCTTGATGGCGAGTTCTCGAAGCGCCACGTTATGGTCCTTGGAGCCGGTGAAGTAGAGAAGCGCGGCGCCGAAGGAGCGTTCCGGAACCACGCGCAGGTCGGCATCGAGCCCGCTTTTGAGCTTTACCATCGTTTTGGTCGGCCCCTTTGAGTAGACGTGCGCAATAAACGGCAGATTAAGAAAGCGCGCCATGGCCTTCTCGGGTCTTGCAGAGGTGGCAAAGATGTCGATGTCTCCGATCGTTTCCTTGCGCCGCCGGATCGAACCGGCGATCTCCACGCGCGTGATCTCGGGAAAGGCGCTGATCATCGCCTCGAGATTCCTGATCTCGGGCAGGATGAATCCAAGGATCTGCCGTCCGCCTGCTTTTTTGAGAAACTCGATGCCGCGGAGGATCTTCTGTTCGGAGCGCTCGCCGAAATGCGCGAGCTTCCGTATCTTCCCAGCGCGCGCCGCGTGTTCGAGATCGGCAAGATTTTTGACCTTGAGCTTCTCCCAGAGCACCTTCACCATCCGCGGCCCCACGCCCTCGACGGCGATGAGCTCCAAGACGTTCACGGGCATCTTCTTCTTGAGATCGTCGTATTCCTTGAATTTTTTGCCGGCGAGCAGCGCGGCAATGTGATCCGCGATGCTCGTCCCCACGCCGGGAATATCGGCCAGAGCCTTGACGCCGCCGCGCTTGAAGAGGTCGGCTGCGCTCTCGCTCATTGCCTCGACGCCCAGAGCCGCCTTCTCGTACGCGCGCGGCTTGAACTGCACCCCATGCATGTCATAGAGGGCGGCCATCTCGGAGAGGATGCGTGCGATCTCCTTGTTCGTCATTACTGCGCTGTCGTCACCGGTGAGTGGTCCTTGATCACCGTGGCGCCGTCCGGCGTGCGCGCTGCCGGTTTCGGCAGAATGAGGTCGGGCACAAAAAACGTGATGAACGCCGAAAGAAAGGAGAGGGCGCTCGCGGCAAGAAACACGCTGGTGAAGCCGTAGCGGCTCGCGATCGCCGCCCCGATGAAGCCCGTAACGCCGGAGGCGAGGCCGATGGCCGTCGAGTCAAGCGACCAGCTTAGGGCGTACTTGTTCTTGTCGAGATGCCGCGAGAAGATCGCTGACCAGGAAGGCACGTACATGCCGAACGCGATCGCGTGGAGGAACTGAACGGCGTAAAGCTTCCAAACCTCGTCAACAAGCACGAAAAGCAGCGCCGCCACCCCGGAGAGAACCAGCCCGCCCAGAAGCACCATAAAATCATCCTTTTCGCCATCCGTGCGATCGAGGTACTCCGCAATGGGGATCTGAATGACCGACTTCGTGAGCCAATAGATCGCCGACGTAATGCCGACCGTGACCAGGGTGGCCCCCGCTATTTTTTCGATGACGAAAATAGAAAAGATCGGCCCCATGAGTCCCCAGCCGGCGAGGAGCACGAAGTCCGCAAGAACGAAGTCGCGCACGAGGCGCGGAAGCTTGAAGTCGGTCACGAAGCGCAATGTGAATCCGGAGAGTTTCATAAAAATTCAGAAATTTTTATGCATCGACTTCGCTCGGAGAAAATGCCTGCAATGCAGCCATTTCCCATCCTCGCTCGTCGCTGTCATGTCTTATTGTACCGCGAAGATGAATTCTCCGTCCTTTGCTTCCACCCGCACCTTGCCGCCGCGGGCGATCTCGTTCCGCAATATCTTTTCGGCCAGGACGCCGCGCCGCTTCTCCGAGATGACGTTCCGAAGCGGCCGGGCGCCGCAGCCCGGCCCGCAACCGCGCCCCGCCACGCGCCTCACCGCCTCGGGCGAAAAGTCGAGCGCGATGCTCTGCGCCTCCCCGACCGTCTTCGCGAGCTCCTTGAGCATGAGCGCGGCAACGCCCACGATGTCTTCGGGCGAGAGGTTCTTGAAGACGATGACGTCCGAAAAACGGTTGATGAGCTCGGGGCGGAAGTAGTCGGTGAGCTTCTTCTTCAGGGCGTCCGCGACCTCCGCCATCGCCTTCCCCTGCTCCAACTGGTCCTTGATGAACTCGGAGTGGGCGTTCGACGTAGCGATGATGATGGTGTTCTGAAAGTCCACGGTTCGGCCCAGATTGTCCGTAAGCCGGCCGTCGTCGAAGACCTGGAGAAAGATGTTCAGGATGTCCGGATGCGCCTTCTCGAACTCGTCCAAAAGGATCAAGCTGTACGGCCGCTGGAGGATGGTGTCGGTAAGCACGCCCGACACTTCGCCGTTCGACGAGCCGATGAGGCGCGCTATGCTCTGCTTGTCCTGATATTCCGACATGTCGAAACGCACCATCGTCTCCTCGGAACCGAACTGGATGCGGGCGAGGATCTTCGAGAGCTCCGTCTTGCCGACGCCCGTGGGCCCCACAAAAAGGAACGCCGCGATGGGGCCGCCTTTGCGCGAAAGGCCGCTCCGGTACTCGCGGAGCGAGCGCGCGACGGCACCGACCGCCTGCTCCTGGTCGATGAGCCGCTCATGGATGCGCTCTTCGAGGTTCAGAAGCTCGGCCGCCTCTTCCTTGCCGGCGCGGTGAATGGGGATGTTCACTTTGCGCTCGGCTACGCGGATGATGTCTTCCGCGCCCAACACCTTGTCGCCCTTCTCCACCGCGTCGGCAAGCGTTTCCTTCAAGAGATCCTGCGCGCCGCTCGGCAGGGGCTTGTCGCGGAAGTATTTCTTCGCAAGGCGCACCGCTTCCTTCACCGCGCCGAAGCTGATGATGATGTCGTTCTGGGCCTCGAGGATAATGCTCTCATAGACCATGAGCCGCACCGCCTCCTCGTCCTTGATCTCCTGGATCCGGATGACCTCGAACGCGTTCAAGAACTCGCTCTGCGGCTCGATGTGCTGCTTGAACTCGCGCGGATAGGTGGCGCCGATGACCTGGAACGCGCCGCCCGTGATGGCGGGGAGAAGCACATCCGCCGCGCTCAAGTTCTTGGCACCCGACGTAAGCACGAGGTTGTGGATATCGGGGACGAAGAGGATGACGTTCCCCGCGTTCATGATCTCGTCAACGATCTTTTGCACGCGGTCCTGCAGTTCCGCCGGTTCCGCGCCGGCAACGAGCGAACCGATCTGAAGCGCCACGAGGCGCTTGTCGAAAAGCGGCGCGGGCACGCGGTCTTTGATGATCTCGAACGCAAGATGCGCGACGACGGTCTCTTTGCCCGTGCCGGGAACTCCCACCAAAAGCACGCTCGGCTTCACGTGCCGCGAGAGCACGTCCGTGAGGCGGTCATACTCTCCCTCGTGCCCGACGAGGAATCCCACTTTCTCGTTCCGCGCAAGGTCGGTGAAGTCCAACCCGTAGCGGTCCAAGGTCGGCGTTGGCCGCGCCGTCCAAGCGCGGTTCATGATGCGATGACGTATCTTTTGCTGGCGATGCGCGAAGCCGCCGAGGGATGACGGCAGACGCGAAAGCCGGCGGAAGCGGCGGCGGAAGCGGCTCCAGATAAGCGCGTTCTCAAGGTCGCCGCTCGCGATGGAGAACATTCCGAAGACGTTCGCCAGGCGGCCGCCTCCCGTCGTCGCAAGCGCGGCGAACACGTCTTTGGGACCGACGAACTGGCTCGAGGAAAGCGCCGCTTGGCGGAACGCCTCGACGGCTAGCGCGGCGATCTTCTCGCGGATCTCGGGAGCAGGAGTCCGCTCTTTTCCGCTTGCCCCGTTAGAGGCATCGCCTCTAACGGGGCTTGCTGCAAGCGCATCCTCCACCTTTGCGCGAAGCTCGTCATGGGGCACATCCATCCTCGTGAGGCCGTCCTGGATCTCTTTCCGTTCAAGAAGCTTCTTGGCGATCCAGAGCGCCACGTCGCCCCCGAGGGCGTGCGCCCGCTCGTAAGAATACTCGAGCACGGCATAGGCGGAGGGAGCAACGCTCATTGCCACGTTCGGCTTATCCTTCGGCAACTTCGCAACCGGCCACTCGCCCTCGCCCACGTGCATCAGCCGGTCCGCAAGAAAGAGCGCGAGGAGCACGCCCGCCCAAAAGAGCCGCGGCATGTCGTTCCGCTGGAGAAGAAGCGTAACGGCCGTGGCGGCGGAGATGGCGTACCCGGCGTAGAGCGCGAGCCGCACGCCGAAGCGGCCGAGGGTCGTCATCTCGAGCCGCGGTTCGCGATAGTAGAGTTCGAGAGGTTCCTTCCTCATCCTCGTATGATCCGGTACATGATATAGACGGGGACAAGAAGCCAGACGAGGTAGAACGCCGCAGCCGTAAGGATAATGGCCGCGTAGACCAGCCCGCCCGCAACGAGACGAAAGGAGCGGAAAATGAAGCCCAGGATATAGCCGATCACCGTGTAGTCCTGGTAGAGCGGCTGGAAGAGATACTTGAGCGTGATGCGAAAGGCAAGCGTGCGGTCGAGCCGTTCAAGGAACGAAATGAGGTAGCGCCCAATAAAATAGAAACTCAGCACGTACCAGTGCCGAAAGAACTCCGCGAACCGGTGGAGTATCCGCCAGCCGATATAGACCAGCGCGAAATTGGCCATGCTCCTATTTTACCCTAAAGACCCTAAAGAAGGGGCTGCTGGGCGGGCTTCTCCTCGTCCTTCGTGCTTTTCTCTTTGGCGAGGGGCGCAGTTTCTTTTTCTCCTTTCTCGAGCTTCTCAAGCGCCTTAAAATCCTTCTTAAGCACTTCTTTAAGCGACTGGTTGTAGATCACCGCCGCAGGATGATAGAGCGGCAGGAGCAGGACCTCGCCCCAGGGGGTCTCGGCCTTAAAGACGCGGCCGTGAATGCGGCCGATGGGCGCAAGGTATTCCTCAAGTCCGAACTTTTTCATCAAATACGCCATCGAGAAGCGCCCGAGGAAGACGATCGCTTTGGGCTTAATGATCTCGATCTGGCGGTCGAGGAAAGGCGCGTAGAGCGCGATCTCCTCCGGCAACGGGTCGCGGTTCCCCGGCGGACGATCCTTCAAGAGGTTCGTGATATAGACGTCTTCGCGCTTGATGCCGACCGAGGCGAGAAGTTCGTCCAATATCTTTCCCGCCGCGCCGCAGAAGGGCCGCCCCTGCTCCGCCTCGTTCCGCCCCGGGGCCTCCCCCACGAACATGATATGCGCGTAATGGTTCCCTTCGCCGACGACGGGCTTCACGCGGGTCGCATAGAGCGGCGACTCCGTGAGATTCACCACTCCGTCGCGGACTTTTTTCAGTTCTTCCGTCCGATTGTCTTCCATGTGCCCTCGACAGGAATCGAACCTGTACCGCCTCCTTCGGAGGGAGGCATTGTA
>CAYSDW010000050.1:0-5255 GCA_964429925.1 uncultured Candidatus Saccharibacteria bacterium
GCATAGGAGCCGTCCGCGCCCCGAAGCCGGATGCGAACGCCGATCGCCTCGCCGCTGGGCTTTCCGAGAATAGGAACGAATTCCGGCTGGGCACCGCGCGCGCCGAAGAACATCCGGCCGTTCTCAAGGAGCAACATGGCCTGAATGTTCGTGTAGTCGAGGCCGAAGAGGCCTCCCCACTTCTTCCGCATCCCCCAGGCCTTGCCGAGAAACACCCTACCGTGCGCGGTCAGATGGTACGCATGCGCCCCGATCTCGCCGCTTCCGTCCGGGTTCATGCAGTACACCGTTTCGAAGAGCGGATGCGGCTTGCGAGTTTCGCACGGCTTCCAGCGTTCCACATCGGGAACGGCCCGCACTTTGCCTTGACGTTCGCCGTGCGCGGCAGCCGGCAGAAGTACTGCAACTGCAAGAAACAGTGCGAGGGTGACGAAACGAGGTCTCATCGCTCTTCCCTAATCCGCCATCAGAACGCGTTCGGCATAGGAGCCGTCCGCGCCCTTGAGGCGCAGCTTGATGCCGACCTGGTCACCTTTCTTGTCGAAGATGGCGGTCATCTCCGGCTTCATGCCGGTCGCTCCCGGGAACTCGCGTCCGTCCTCGAGCACGAGAAGAACGCGGATGCGCTTGAGGTTCACGGGCATGATGCCGCCTGCGGGGTCCTTGGTGATCCCCCAGGCCTTGCCGATGTAGATCTCTCTGCCCTTCGTCAGATAAAACCCACGGACGCCGATCTCGCCCTTTCCGTCCGGGTTCTTGCAGAACTTAAGAAGGAAGAACTCTATCGGCTGAAACTCGCCGCAATCGTCCTTCCAAAGCTCCACGTCGGGGTTTACGGTCTGATGCGCCTCGGATGCCGGGTGCTGGCGCAGATAGAGGACCGTCGTGAAGCTCATGACGAGTATCGCGATCATGAGATAGCCGCCGCAGTAGGTGCGCCGGTGCATGAGGATTCTCCTTGTGGAAAATGGCTCCCTCCATCTAACCCCGCCCTGCTGGCGGGGTCAAGAAAAGCAGCTCTTCAATAGCTCAATGTTCCGGCGATCCGGCCCCGCGTTCTCGAAGCCCGGCACCTCAAGGATCCATGCTTTGTCGTGAAGCTCCGTACGTTTCGCAAGCTCGCGGAACCCATCGAGGCCGATCTGCCCCTCGCCGATGTTCTCGTGCCGGTCGTGGTGAGAGTTGAAAGCGGTCTTTGAGTCGTTCACGTGGAGCGCGACGAGCGCTCGAAGCCCTACCGTTGCATCCAAACGGCCAACGAGCCGCGCGACCCCCTCGCGGTCGTACCGCTCGATGAGGCCCGCCTCGAACGCGTGCGCCGTATCGAAGCACGCCTTCACGCGAGGCGACCCGACGTGCCGGATAACGTGCGCGATCTCCTCAAGCGACGAGCCGATCTTCTGCCCCCCGCCCGCGCTGTTCTCGATCACAAGCTCCGCGGCCCCCGGCGCCGCCTCGAGAACGCGCTGCATCGCGCCCACGACGTACCGAACCGCCTCTTCCTTGGGGAGTTCCTTGCCGGAACCAACATGGAAGATGAGCCCCTCGGCGCCGAGCATCTCGGCGATCTTCAGATGGTCCGCGAGCGAGCGCTCGGAGCGCTCGCGAAGCGCCTGGTCGGGGCTCGCGAGATTCACGAGATAGGCAGCGTGAAGATAGGCGGGGCCGATGCCGCTCTCCGCGCGCCGCTTTTTAAAATCCTCCGTGTCCGCCTCGCGCGGCATGCGTGCCGTCCACTGTTGCGGCGAAGCCCCGAAGAGCTGGATGCACTCCGCGCCAATATTCCTGGCGCGGTCGATCGCGAGAGAGAGCCGCCCTGCGGCGGAAACGTGGGCTCCGATGGCCGGCAAACTCATGGCGCGAGGAGGTTATGGGTGATGACAAGAAATTCGTTCACGATAGCTATGCCAATGCCGCCGCGCGTGAATTCGGGAGTGAGAATGTTTTGGCGGTGGTCCGGCGAGTTCATCCATCCGGAAACCGCCTTAAGGGCAACACGTTCGGGGGTCATCCATTCCTTACTGATCCACACCGCGACCTCGGAGCCCCTGGCCGCCGCCAAACGTTCGGCGAAGATCGCGTCGAACAGAGTTCTCCTATCTTCCGGCGTGCCGCCCGCCGGCGTAAATTCGCGCACCGCGGGACATGCAACATCCGAGGTCTCCGATGAGCGGTAGAATATCCCCTCTGCGAAGGAGAAGCTTATGATGTTTTCGCCCGCGAGGCGGAACGAAACACCGGCTGCGCGGAGACGGTCGCCGGCCTTAAAAGAACCGCTGAAATTCTCGTGACGAATAAGCGGATAGACGCACAGAAGATTTGGATCGGTGAGTTCCGCGTTGTCCCGTGCCTGGTCTTCGCTGTGTTTCCGCGCGACCTCGGCGATGCGGTCATCCCATGCGAGTTCTCCCAAACCGCGCGTGCGGCGCTCGGCGTTTATGCCGTTCTGGACATTCTGCGCCAAAACCGCGAGGTCGTACTGCGGACGCGGCCTGACGCGGTAGTTCAGGGACGGCTCCCGGTTCAGCGCGGCGCGGGTCAGGGGGCCAACGTATCCGGTGCGGGAGATGCCGCGCGCGGCCTGATAACTCTGGACCGCCCCCCTGGTCACGGGACCGAAGGTTCCACCGACAAGCGCGTCCGGAAACAGACCAAGCCCGGCGAGCACTTCCTGGAGGCGTCGGACATCACCCTGGCTCGCCACCCCAAGATGCAGATCTCTCGTGAACATGAAGTTCTCTGCGACCGGAAAGAGTTGGGCCCGGAGCGCGTTTAGCTGGTTCGTGAGAATAACGATCTGTCGCGCAGGATCAGGCGCGGTCTGGGCGGAAACGAAAAGAGGCAGTGCCAAGAGCAGGGCGAGGAGAAGCCGTTTCATACGATCTCATTTTAACATTCTCAGAACAGCGGCTGCTCTCGCACAAAATGCTCCGCCCGCACGCCGAGGAGGCGCATCTTTTTGCGCTTCGGGTTCTCGCGTTTGTCGAGAAACGGCAGGAAGAGCTTGAGGGCCTCGCCCGCGAACTCCTTCTCGCTTTTTACATTTCCCATGACGGTATGCGCCCGCGTCTTCGTCTCGAAATCAGCAAAACGCACGGAGATCGAAACAGTGCGGAACGGTACGCTCTCCCCTGCCGCCTCCGCATACACCTCTTTCGCAAGCTTCGAGAGCAGCGGCACGAGCGTGTTCGAGTCGAGCGTGTCCTCCTCAAGCGTTTCCTGGGCGCCGACGGACTTCGCCTCGCGCTCCCCGACAAGCTCGTCTTCGTCGATCCCCCGCGCGCTCTCCCACATCCCCTCGCCCCACGCGCCGAACCGCTTAAGGAGCTCTGCTTTGGGCAACTCTCTCATGTCGCGTACGGTGCGCACGCCCATCCCCGCGAGCGCGGCCTCGGCCTTGGGGCCGATGCCGGGGATCTTCCGGATGGGAAGCGGGTCCAGAAATCCCTGCACCTCCTCCGGCCGCACGACCGTGAGACCGTCCGGCTTCCGCATGTCCGAGGCGATCTTTGCGACCATCTTGTTCGGGGCAATGCCGATCGAGCACGTAAGTTTTTGTGTCCGTCGTATCTGCCCCTTGACCTTTTTCGCGAGCGCTACTGCCGCTTCGTAGCTTCCGAGATGAGAAACATCGAGGTAGGCCTCATCCACACTCGTCTGCTCGAACCCCGAACCTAGAGGGCGCAGATGCGCCATGATGCAGCGCGAAACCTTGCCGTACTCTCCAAAACCGCTCCCAATGAATACCGACTTAGGTTTGCCCTCCGCCTCCGCCTTCTTCGCAAGCCGCCACGCCTCGGAGATGGGCATCGCCGAATGGACGCCGTACTCCCTGGCCTTGTAGTTCGCGGTCGAAACCACGCCGCGCCCCTTTCCGCCTTTGGGATCCGCGCCTACGACGATCGGCAAACCCTTTAACCGCGGCCGGTTGCGCTCCTCGACGGCGGCGAAAAAAGCATCCATGTCGACATGCAGTATGATCCTCCCCTTGTTTGGCATAATGTTCAGGCAGTATACTATAGCCATTATGGAACAATTTCGAACGCCAGAAACGCCCGCAAGGCCGGAGATGGACGCCGTGGACCGCGAAGCGCACGAGATGTTCATGAAAGACGCCGTGGACGCACTTCAGGAAGCGCTCCATATCGATCGGGCCGAAAAAGTCATCGAGAAACTCATGAAGGCCGGGGTATTGAACGGCACCATGCGCCTCGACGAAGTTCTGGAGGCGTTTAACAAACGAAAGGCGGAACTTATCGGAAATACGGAAGAGGAGGACGGTCCGGAAGAAAACGAGGAATAAAGAAAAGAGCCCGCATCGATGCGGGGCCTTTTCTTTATTTTCCGATGAGGGACGCGAGCCGCTCCTTTTCGAAACCGATACCGATCGTGCCGTCCACGTCGATCACCGGAACGCCGAGCTGGCCGGACTTCTTGACCATCTCTTCCCGCGCGGCCTCATCCACCGCCACGTTCTTATCGACGTACTGCACGCCCTTCTCGGCGAAATACGCCTTTGCCATCTTGCAGTACATGCAGGACGGCGTGCTGTAAATGGTGATGTTCTTCATGTCCTTAGTATACCAGAGCTGTCAAGATATAGTCACTCATAGCGGATCTCGATCTTGTCGCCATCCCTCATCTCATAATTCCCATACTCCTCGTTCAGCGTGCCGTTCACGGTCATCGTCACCTTCCCATCCGGGCCGTTGCAATACTCGAAAATACAATCCCCGCTGAACCGCATCCCCCAAATCTCAAAAAAGCGCGCAAGGCGCGTGTTCTGTTTGAGGACGATGCTCCCGAACTCGAGGTGAACGACGCCGTCCTCCGCGTGAGTATGCATAGGGTCATGGACCGCGCCAAGGCCGATGTTCGCGGGAATCGTCAGCCGCTCGCCCCTGATAGAGATCGCAAGCTCCGGATGCCAGTGGATACCGTTCCGGGAAACGATGTCTTCCGCTTTGATCTCCGGAAGCGAGGCGATGTAGCGCCACAGAAGCCAGCCGCCTCCAATAAGGAGGAACGCAATGAGCGCGTATTGGATTGTCTGCTTATGTGTTTTTTTCATATTCAGAATTGTTACCGACTAAAGGTTTTAGAAAAAAATTCTAACACGAATCGCACGCCTTGCCAACTTTCCGCGCAGCAAAATAAAGTGAAATGATCATGATGCTGATCGCTATTAAAACGGCCCAAAATTGATTTTGGGCAATAAAGAGCACCGCCCCCGCGCCCAGAAATACAAATACGGC
>CAYSDW010000051.1:0-5189 GCA_964429925.1 uncultured Candidatus Saccharibacteria bacterium
ATCTCGGGGCTGGGCAGGATCGACCGGCGCGACACAACGGAATGTCTCGTGAAGGAGATTGTCATCTTCGAGCAGGGTTGCTCCGCTGCCTCCACCGAGTTCGACCCTGAGGCCAAGGGCCGCTGGGAGAACGCCATGGTCCGGAGAGGGCTGGCTCGCGAGATCAACGAACACCATTTTTGGTGGCACAGCCACGTTTGCGGTTCCGCGTACTTCTCGGACATCGACGAGGGGAACATCCATAACTTCGACATCGGCAACTGGCAGTCGTTCGACCCCGCAGTTTCCCCGCCCAAGTGGTGGGTGAGCTTGGTCGGGAACAAGTTCGGCGACCTCGCCCTGCGGGTCGATCTCTACGATCCGCGCGAGACCGTCTCGAACTGCGCGATCGCCACGACGGAACAGCTTTCGCGGGAGGAGCTCCGCGCGCTCATCCGGGACCGCGTTCCGTGCGTCCGGGCCGAGATCGCGGCGAAGGTGAAGATGGACCTCCGCATCCTCTCCCCGAAGGAGATGAGGGACTCGCGATGGCGCTGAAAGCGGACGCGCGCAAGCAGGACCTGAACATCATCGGGAACGGAAGCTTGGGCAGCTTCACGGCACTCGCCCTCATCAAGATGGCACGCGCCTTCGGCTGGCGGCTCAAGCTCT
Organism: uncultured Candidatus Saccharibacteria bacterium; assembly: GCA_964429925.1. Taxonomy (GTDB): domain Bacteria; phylum Patescibacteriota; class Minisyncoccia; order UBA6257; family CAYSDW01; genus CAYSDW01. The sequence continues at coordinate 652 of CAYSDW010000051.1, forward strand.
TCGACTTCGACACGGTCGAGCCGCATAACATCCGGAACCAGCTCTACCGTGATACGGACATTGGCGCTCCGAAAACGGAGGCGCTCGAGTCGATCCTAAAACACTTGGGCGGAGCGGACGCTCCGCTCGCCGCGGTTCCGGGCCGCGTCGACCGCACGACCCCGCTTCACGGCATCGTCATCGTGACGGTCGACAAGATGAAAGAGCGGCGCGAAGCGTTCGAGGCCGCGAAATACCGGGCCGACGTATCACTCTTCGTCGACGCCCGTTCGGGCGGCGACGGCGCGATGGTCTACGCCCTCGACCCGCGGGATCCCGACCAGGTGCGCCGCTACGAGGAAACGCTCTACGAGGACGAGGAGGCGATCCCCGCTCCCTGCGCCGACGAGCGCACCATTCCGACGATCTTCGCTATCGCAGCCGCGATAGCCAGGGTTCTCGCGCTCTGCGCGAACGGGGGTCTTCACAGCTTCATCGAAGTCCTGCTAAACTTCGAGAAGCTCCCCATTACTTCCAGCAAGGAATACAAGGAGGACTAGCAATGGAACGCGAACGGGAACGCCACGGCGGCCCTTCGAGCGACTCGGTGAACGTCGACGTCACCATCCACGGGAACTACCTCGGCAAGATCGAGGTCGCCCGCGGCGCCACCCTCGGCGAGCTCGTCGAGGCGATCCGCGCCAAGGGCCACGTCCTGAACCTCAAGGAGTTCACCGTGATGTTGAACGATCGCAAGATCGAGGTAGGGGCCGACGGCAACCTCAAGGAGAACCCCGTTCTCGAAGAGGACACTGCTCTCTCCCTGGTCAAGAAGTTCGTGGGCGGTTCCTAGCCCACACGCACCTTTAACTAGAGAAGGCCCCGGCGCTCACGCGCTCGGGGCCTTGTTCATTGCAGACGCTCTGTAAAGAGGCGGCGAAGCGTATCGGGGTTGCCGCGGCCCCTGAGTTTTGCCATCGCCTTGCCGATCAAGAACTGAAGCGCGTTTCCTTTTCCCTTTTTGTAATCAGCGATAGCGGCTGTTTCCGCGGACAACACCTCGTCGACGGCCGCCGCGAGCTCGTCCCCTTCCGAGATCTGCATCAGTTCCTCGTTGCGCAGAAGTTCCGCCGGGTCGAGATCGGTCTCGAATATTTTCCTCAGAACGTCCTTCGCGCTCCGCGACGAAACCTTTCCCAGGGCCACCATTCCGATGAGGTCGGCGAAATTTTCGGCGCTCAAGCGCAGATCGGCGAATGCCGTTCCGGTTTCGTTCATCAGGCCCCGGAGGTCGCTCGTAAGATAGTTGAAAAGCAGTTGAAGGGGCGCATCCGGATGATCCGCCTTAAGTTCGGACGCCACTCGCTCAAAGTAATCGGCCATCGCCGGCTCCTGCACCAAGGACTCGACGTCGGCGGCGGAAAGTCCGTATTCGCCGGCGAACCTCGCCCGCTTTGCTTCCGGCAGTTCCGGGATCTCAAGTTTCAGCGCTTTGAGGTCAAAAGCTTCAGGGCGTAGCGGGGGCAGGTCCGGCTCGGGAAAATAGCGGTAATCGTGCGCCCCTTCCTTGAGCCGCTGTGAGAACGTTTCCCCCTTTGTCTCGTTCCAGCCGCGCGTCTCCTGGAGCACGCCCTTGCCCTGAGCGAGAAGCTCCCCCTGCCGGGCGACCTCGAACGCGATCGCTCCCTCCACGGCGCGGAACGAGTTCAAGTTCTTTACCTCCACCTTGGTCCCTAAGGCGCTGCTTCCCTCTTCCGCCACCGAGACGTTCGCTTCGACGCGCATCTGGCCTTTTTCCATGTCGGCATCCGAAACGCCGAGATAGCGCAGGGTGAGCTGGAGTTCCCGGGCGAATCGTTTCGCCGTTTCGACGTCCTTGATGACCGGCTCGGTCACGAGCTCCATAAGCGGCACGCCGGCGCGGTTGAAATCCACCAAACTCGCCTCGCCCTCGTGAGCGAGCCGGCCCGTGTCTTCTTCAAGATGGACGCGCGTAATGGCAATGCCCGCGAGCGTTCCGCCCGTTACCAGCGGCTCATCGTATTGCGATATCTGATACCCCTTCGGGAGATCGGGATAGAAATAGTTCTTGCGATCGAACTTCGTCCGACCGGACTTGAAGACCGTCCCGCCGAGCGCGAGACCCACCTTGAGGACGGCCTCGACCGCCTCCTTGTTGATGGTCGGGAGCGTGCCGGGATGGCCCAGGCAGATCGGGCAAACATTCACGTTCGGATGATGTTCGTCGGGATTGTTCGGACAGTCGCAGAACATCTTCGACCGCGTCTTCAGCTCAGCGTGTATCTCGAGGCCGATTGTCGGGACAAAGCGCGCCATTATGACAAACGCTTTAGGAGCGCATCGGGGTCAGAAACGACCTCGTGGATGAGTTTCCGCGAGGAGGGCTCCTCATAGAGATCGGGCGGATAGGCGCCCATCATCGTCTTTTCGTGGAGCGCGTAGATCGTCTTTCCCAATGCCGCGGCGGCAAAAAGCTCGCCGTTCGTATTTGCGCCCAGATACCCGTCCTTGTTGAAAATGAAACAGACGTCGGCCACGCGCACCTTTCTGAACAAATGGTCGTAAACGCGGCCGGCAACGGAGTTCCGGTAACCGGGGTCGGCGAGCCGGTCCTTCTCGGAAGCAAGGTGGAGGTCGTCGGGGCGGTCCTCGAATTCGGGGTCAAAGATCACAAGGTGAAGTCCCCGCTCTCCCGCATGCATCCGAAGCTTGCCGATAAAATCGGCAAGTTCCTTTTTAAACCTCTGACTCGAGCAAAAAACAACGCTTTTCATATTCACTTCGCCGCAGTCATAAGTATCTTGATAGTAGCGGATGGCGGGGCACTGCTCAAGGGGAAAAATAGGACCCCGCGCGGTGCGCGGGGCCTGGGGGTCAGATGATCTTCAGTGCGGGCAGGATGTAGTCGCGCCACGCCGGGTCCCAGTTCGTGGCATCGGCGGGGTCCGGTGCATGTCCCAGCGCAAGATCCAGGGAGTAGCGGAGAAATCCCAGACCCTTGAAAGCGACGAACTCGTGCTTGTCCGGCTCCATGAGCCGAGGAACCCCGCTCCACTCGACAACCTCGTAGACCCACCACTCGTGGCCGTCGTAGCTCTTGCCGGCCGCATCGGTGCGACTGCAGGGATTTGGGAAGGTGCCGTGGAGCACCTCACGATAGCGTTTCACCTCGAGGCCGGTCTCCTCGTACACTTCCCTCTGCATGGCATCGGGCGGCGTTTCGCCCTCGTTGATATGGCCCGCAGGCAGCGCCAGGCCAAGCGGCCTCTTTTTGCGGTACAGCACGAGGATCGCGCCATCCTTGTCGCGGATGACGGCGCCCACGCTCTTTCCCGGACACAAGTTCATCGTGTTCTCCTCCATGATGAGAAATTACTTAAGCCATTTACGCATGGCGCCGCGCCCTCGTCAAATAAGGATATGGAAGCCCCCTCTCCGGGAGAGGGGGCTTGCGGTTACCACGTGAATGTGGCGCGCTCGGGATACGTCTTCGCGAGAAAACGGAAGAACTCTTTCTCGCTCTGGAACATACCCGTCGAATAGTGCGTGATGAAGGGACTCGCCTTCCTGGGCAGGAAGACCACCCACACGTCCTTGCCTTCCGTGAAGGCGACGTGCGTCTCGTGGTCAGCGCCCGGGGAAGGCACTGTCTCGGGCCAGAGGGCGGCCAGCTTCTTGTTCTTCGCGAACGCGGCAGGCGGCTTCGGCCGCGGCCAGAAGACGATGATCTTCTTCACGCCGCGCACGAACCACCGCAGATCGCGATAGACGATGTGGTGGTAGACCGGCAGGTTCTCCCTGAACGCCTGCTTGTTCTTGCGGATCTCCACCGCGCCGACCACCTCCACCGAGAGCGGGTTGAAGACCGTGAAGTAGCGGTCGAGGCGCCTGATGAAGCGGTCGATGTGCTTCCGGTCCGCGGGATCGCGGAAGTGCGAAATGGGCATGGCCACGTACACCGGCTCGATCTCCGGGTGGAAGATGAGCTTGTAGAGCGTCGACGTCGGCTGGCACGTCGGCACGGTGAAGAACGGCTTCCGCTGGAGTTCGGCGAGAAGCGCGGTGAGCTCGACCTCGGCGTTCTGCCAGAGCAGGATCTCCGACATCGAGAGCTCCTCGCCCCTCCACTGCGGCCGGGTATCCAGCCGGTTCAGGATGTTCCTGAAGTCGTCGATGAAGGAGAGAAACATGTCCGGCTGGAACTGGTTCAGGAAGCGATCCATGCCGACCATGAGCCGCTTCTTCCAGAAGAACCAGCCGTGCACGCAGATGATGGCGGTGTCGTACTTCGCGTCCTCGACCTCGTCCAGGATGCGCGTGAGCACGGCCGAACGGAGTGCCTGGAGAGTGTCCAGATTCACGTTCAGGATGTTCTCGGGGTTCAGCGTCATCCCGATCGCCTCGGCGTGCTTGAAGATCAGATCGCCGACCGAAAAGATCTTGACCTTCTTGCCGCGGCGCTTGGCGTAGCGCTCCCAGGCCTCGAGATACTCCTTGCGGCCGCATCCCGAAATGCCGGTCGCGACGATGATCTGCGT
>CAYSDW010000052.1:0-1469 GCA_964429925.1 uncultured Candidatus Saccharibacteria bacterium
GGCGATAACGCTCGGCAGCCTCGCGCGCGCGTTCATCAAAAAGTACTACCCCAAAAAGAGAATACGCATCGTCGAGGGCCGCAACCGCGGCGGTGAGAAGAAGCATGAGGAACTCCTTCTCGAGGATGACGCCGGCGATGTCTTCGAGAACAAGCGCATGTTCATCTACGTGCCGCATCCGCCAATCCGGAAGCTGAAGCCGATACGGCTTAGCTACTCCGGCTTTAAGCTCGCAAAGCCGCGCACCTACTCTTCGCGCACGAGCATCGACGAGCGTGCCGTAGAAAAAATGATCTAGCTGCTACTCATGCCACAACACCTCCTCGATGCGTTCGCACGTCACATGGTCCTCGCCGGAGAGACTGCCAACACGTGCGCGAGCGATATTACACACGGCCTCCGCGCATTTCTCGCGGCCGTAAAAGGCAAACGCACCGTATTCTTCTGCGGCAACGGCGGCTCTGCCGCCTCATCACAGCACTTCGCGGCCGAGCTCGTCGGCCGCTATGTTAAGGAGCGCGGGCCGCTGCCCGCCGTCGCGCTTACGACCGACACCTCGGCGCTGACCGCGATAGGCAACGACTACGGATTTGAGTACATCTTCTCCCGACAGCTCGAAGCGCTCGGAAAAAAGGGCGATCTTCTCATCGCACTTTCGACAAGTGGCGCATCCGAAAACGTGCTCAACGTGCTGAAGGCAGCGCGACGCAAAAAGATAAAGACTATTGTGCTTACCGGCGCGAAAGGCGCGCGGCTGCGCAAAGCAGCCGACACCTGCATCGTGGTGCCATCCGGAGAAACGGCGCGCATTCAGGAGATGCACGATCTCATCCTCCACACGTGGTGCGAAGCGCTGGATGCCGAGTACTGATCCCCTCCGATTGACAGCAGTGTCGCACACGCGCGATACTGTGTTTTTGTATGACATCGCAAAAGACGGTCGCAATAGGCAGGCACGTGGGAGACGGGCAATCCGTTTTCCTCGTCGCCGAGATCGGCATCAACCACAACGGCAGTCTCGATAACGTTAAGAAGCTCATCGACGTCGCCGTCGAGGCCGGAGCACACGCGGTCAAGTTCCAGAAGCGGACCGTCCCGCGTGTCTACACAGAGGAAGAACTCGCGGCGCCGCGCGCGGTACCGCGCGACCTTCTCGAGCACGCAGTGGAACGCGGCGTCTTGCCGGAGGAATCGGTAAAGCGCCTCAAAAAGACAGACTTCAAAGACACTCGCAATGGCGACCTTAAGTGGGCACTCGAGCTTTCTCTCGATGAGTACAAAGAGATAGACCGTTATTGTAAGGAGAAAGGAGTTCTCTGGTTCGCCTCGCCGTGGGATATCGAGGCGGTAGACTTCCTCGAGCAGTTCGACCCCCCGTGCTACAAAATAGCCTCTGCCCTCCTCACCGATGACGCCTTTTTGAAACATGTCCGCTCGAAAGGACGCCCCATCATCCTCTCGACCGGCAT
>CAYSDW010000052.1:1479-5150 GCA_964429925.1 uncultured Candidatus Saccharibacteria bacterium
ACATGCCGATGATAGAGCACGCCGTAAAGGTTCTCGGTAAAGACGACCTCGTCATCCTACATTGCACGAGCGTGTACCCGACCAAAGTCGAGGAGGGCGATCACGGTCTTGGACTTTTGAATCTCAAAGGAATACACACGCTCCGTGAGCGCTTTGACGTCCCCGTGGGATTTTCAAGCCATGACACCGGCATCATTCCCTCCTACGCCGCCGCGGTCCTCGGTGCATGCGTCATCGAAAAGCACCTCACACTCTACCGCGCCATGTGGGGCTCTGATCAGGCGGCATCCATCGAGCCGCAGCATCTGACCGATCTCGCACGTATGCTTCGCGCATACGAAAAGGCTCGCGGCGACGGCGTCATCAAGTTCTATCCCGAGGAAGTTCCGGTCGCCAAAAAGCTCCGCAAAGAGTGGGGCTCGTGGAACATACCGGAAGCCTAGAGCGTAAGCGCTCTTTCGCCACGCATCTTCTCGTACCACGGGAAGCGTTCTATCTGCTCATCGAGCGTCGGAAGCTCGCTTCCCCCGCCGAGGAACGCCTCCACCTGCCGGTAGAGACCCGGTTTGAATTTCGTATCGAGTTCAGTATCAAGCTCCACCGGCTCGTCCGCGCCGTCTTTTAGAATAGAGAGCGACTCAAGGGGGCGAAGTACGAGGTTGCCCTCTGCCGTGCCGAGGATGACCTCCCATGGGCCCGGCTGCTCCCAGTTGGCACGGTACGAGAACGGCACGTTTTCCGTCGTGATGCCGGCGCCGGAGAAAAACGAAGGATGCGGATCCCAGAGCGGCCCCGAGGCCGCAAACCCTTCGAGGTGCGCGGGTGCGCCGCCGAGGTAGAACGCGAGATCGACCACGTGAGTCGAGTTCCCGATGAACCAGTTGTCCTCGGTCGCCTTCTCGATGCCGAACTTTCGGATAGACTCTTTCGCGTTCACCCGCTCGTTGAACTCAAACGAGAACGAGCGCACACCGCCCATGTCCTTGAGAAGCTCCTGCGCCTTTAACGTGGACGCGAGGTAGCGGCGGTTGTACGCGATCGATACCGAAGCTTTTGCTTTTCCCGCGCGCTCGCGGAGTGCAACAAGCCCGCTTTTCGAAAGCGCGCCGGGCTTCTCCAAAAGCAGTGAGCGGCAGCCCGCTTCTATCGCGTCACCGGCGACACTCGCAAGCTGTGAGGCGTCGACCGCGATGATGGCCGCGCGCGCCACAGTACTTCCCTCTTTCGCAAGTGCGGCAAGGCCACCCGAGCGCGCTGTGAACCCCGTTTCGCGTGCGAACTCATCGGTACCTTCTTTGCTCCTTCCGACTACCGTGCACGCGGCACCGAGCGCCTGTAGCACCGCCGCATACGCCCGTGCCATCCGTCCTGTTCCTATGAGAAGTACATCTTCCATACATTCAGGTAAACGGGTAGGTATCAACCGTCTTGCCGGTCGTGCGGCACAAAAATTCGCGCACCGGCTCCAAGACCTGCAGGTGCACGCGCGACGCATCATCGTAGCTCGTGAGATCGCACGTACCGCTCTCAAGGATCTCGGCCGCGATGCCGCCCGTCATCTCGCTCTGTTTCAAAAGCGGCGCCTTGTGCTCCTCCCATGCCCACTTCGCGGTCTTCCGGGAAACCGATGCTGCGCCCTCCGACTCACGGAGCTCGGCGCGCATCGAGGGCGATGCGAGGGCGATGCGAAACGGCCCCTCCTGCGGCAGGCTCGTCACGGCACCCCACGAGCCGTTCTTCCAGGTGAACGAGAGCGTACCGAAGAGCTCAAGATATCCTTCCCTTTTGCCCGGTACCGCCTCCGGCGCAAGGAGCGAAGTGTCGGTCTCGAACTCGTACGAGCCGTTGAGGTAGGCAAAGTAGTCCGCGTAGTGGAGTACACTCGTCATAAGGCCGTAACGCGCGCCGCCGGCCGCGTGGCAATAAAGCGGATGTTCGGCACCCTCTTTCAGAGTGCGATGGAACGGATAGAGCCGCCGCGGATGATTGACCCACGCGGATACCTTGTGCTCCTTGAGGAGGTCACTGATCTTCTTGTAGTCGTCTTTGCGGTCGAAGAGTATCTTTTCCAGAATAAGATTGCGGACGCTCCCGCTGCGCCCCACGAGCGCCTCAACGGCTGCGGCACGATGCGCCGATGTCGTTGCCACGATGGCCAGATCGACGTTCGCACCCTCCGGTATTTCCTGTACGAACGAAACGGCGTGCTCCACGCTCGCGTGCGCCGCCGATTCTTTCGCGAGCGCGAGCGCGCGCTCCGAAGGGTCAACGACAAGAATAGAAAACGGCGCGCGCGAGCTAAGAAGTCCGGTGAGGTGGTGCCTGCCGAGCGCGCCTACGCCGACAAGTGCAACGTTCGTCATGCCGCAAACGATAGCAGATGCTGTGACTTTATACAGGAATATGCGTGTGCTATAGTGCTCTCGCCACACTACTCCTATGGCGAAAAAGAAGTCGAACGTTCTCGCTCTCATCCCCGCGCGAGGCGGCTCGAAGGGTATCCCACGAAAGAATATTTACAGGATCGCTGGAAAACCCTTGATCGCGTGGACGATCGAAACGGCACGCGCCTCCAAACTCATCGACCGTGTTATCGTGAGTACCGATGATGCCGAAATAGCGAAAATCGCCCGGCAGTATGGTGCAGAGACACCTTTTATGCGCCCCAAAAAGTTCGCACAAGATGACACGCCCGATCTACCCGTTTTTCAACATGCGCTCCGCTGGCTCAAGAAACATGAAAAATATACGCCGGATCTGGTCGTGCAGCTCTGGGCCACTTCCCCCTACCGAAAGGCAAAACACGTCGATGAAGCTATTCGGCTTCGCCTGCGAGCGGGGAAGCGCACTGATTCGGTCCGCTCTGTGACATTTCCTTCACAAACGCCGTTCAAAATGTGGCGGCGCGACAAAGGGACGCATCTCCGGCCAATTCTTGATAAAAGTTTCCCGAAAACGTACGAGAGTGGCGAACCGCATTCGCTCCCTCGCCAGCTTTTGCCCGAGGTGCTCGTCCAGACCGGCTACGTATCGGTAATCTGGCCGGAGATCATACGCAAGGGCTCGATGCACGGGCAGAACATCCTCCCGTACTTCCACGATCCGGAGCTCTACACGGAGTTCGATTCGCAGAAAGACATCGCGCACACGGAGCACGTGCTGCGCAGTCGCCCGAAGAACGATTGAGTATGCGGCCCGTGCGCATCGGAATACTCGAGGGACGTCTCACGCCATCGAATGGGCGAGGCGTGCAGTTCTTTCCCTATGAGACGTGGGAGAGCGAGTTTGCATATGCACAAGAAATCGGTCTCGACTGCATTGAAGTCCTCATCCAGCGGAAGGATTGGGGCAACCCCGCTCATCCTCTCCTCTCTGCGGATGGTATAAGCAAGATCCGCGACGCGGCGACAAAAACTGGAATCAAGACGCCCTCCGTCCACGCCTACTATGAGCCACGCGAAACGTTCCCACTCGAAATGGATACCATCGCTCACGCGGCAGAGGAGATTGGCGCATCGGTCGTTCTCCTGTCTTTTTTCAAGCATGCGGCGCTCGATTCACAGGAAACAAAGGAAATTGCGCGAAAGTACCTGAGTGCCGCGCTCGCGCGCCTCGGAGAAGTCGACGTGCGCTTCGGCCTTGAAGCTGAGCTCCCGGCTGAGGAACTTCTT
>CAYSDW010000053.1:0-4464 GCA_964429925.1 uncultured Candidatus Saccharibacteria bacterium
AAGCTGGAGCGCGCCAAGAAAGACATTTCGGCGGAGATCGAGAATCTCTCCGCGCATGACGGCGTACAGGATTTCGGGAGCGACGTGGACCACGGAGACGAAGAAGCGGACGAGGCCGAGGAGTTCGGGAACCAGCTGGGCATCGTCCAGGCCCTTAAAGAGCGGCTGAACGACGTGGAGCACGCGCTCGCAAAGTTCGAGAAGGGCACCTATGGCGTCTGCGAGAACTGCGGCATGGAGATCGATAAGGAGCTCCTTGCGGCGGCGCCGGAATCCCGCCTCTGCCGCGCCTGCAAGGCCGCTTCCCATCCCGCGTAATGGGCAAGCGCCTCGCAAAACTCTGCTCCGCAGAACTCGAGGGCATCCATGCAAAACCGATCGAAGTGGAGGTCGACATTAACGTCGGCCTCCACTCGTTTACCATCGTGGGACTGGCCGATAAGGCGCTCTCCGAGGCGCGCGAGCGGGTGAATTCCGCGCTCAAGAACTCGGGCGTAAAACCGCCCACGCGCGAGAACCGGAAGATCACCGTGAACCTCGCTCCTGCCGACGTCAAAAAGACCGGTTCGCACTACGACCTCGCGATCGCGTTGGGATATCTTATGGCATCCGGCCAGATCGCTCCCTTCGAGGCGGACGACGCCATGTTCGTAGGCGAACTCTCGCTCGCCGGCGAACTGCGTCCCGCAAGCGGCGCGCTTGCGTTCGCGGAGCTTGCGAAGCGCAGCGGCCGGCGGCGCTTGTTTCTCCCCGCCGCGAACGCTACGGAAGCCGGCATCGTCAAGGGCATCGCGGTTCACCCGCTTGCAACCCTCACCGAGCTTATCGAGCACCTCGAGAACAAAAGAACGCTTCCTGCGGTCACGACGGACTTTTCGCCGTCGGCCGGAACGTCGCCGGTCGACATTTCGGAAGTGAAAGGGCAGGAACATGCGAAGCGCGCCTTGACCATCGCCGCGTCGGGCGGCCACAACATGCTCATGATAGGTCCGCCGGGGTCGGGAAAAAGCATGCTCGCGCAAGCCCTGAACTCTATTCTCCCGCCCCTCACGCTCGAGGAGGCGCTCGAAGCGACCGCCGTCTGGAGCGCTGCGGGTTTGAATGAAACGGGGCTTAAAACCGCGCGGCCGTTCCGCGCACCGCATCAGAGCGCTTCGCTCGTTTCGGTTATCGGCGGCGGCACCAACCCGCGGCCGGGCGAGGCGAGCTTGGCGCACCGCGGCGTCCTCTTTTTGGACGAACTCCCCGAGTTCCACCGCGACCTCCTTGAAGCGCTCCGCCAGCCGATGGAGTCCGGCGTCGTGCACGTTGCCCGCGCCAAAGGCACGGTCGTTTTCCCCGCGAAGTTCATGCTTGTTGCCGCGATGAACCCTTGTCCCTGCGGCTACGCGACCGACGACGGGCGCCGGTGCACATGCAGTCCCTACGAGATCATCCAGTACCAAAAGAAACTTTCGGGGCCCCTTCTCGACCGCATCGATCTCCAGCTCCACGTGCCGCGCGTGCCGCTCGAAGACATTAGGAAGCCGCGGGAGGCGGAACACGGAGATGTGACCCGCGAAGCGGTCGCCGCGGCACGCACGGCCCAAGAGACCCGCTTCGCTCACACGTCGCCCCGCATCCACGCGAACGCCGAGATGAGCGCCAAACAATGCGACGAGTTCATCCCCCTGGGGCATGCGGAAGAAGAGTTCCTGAAAACAGCGCTCGAGAAGTCGATGCTCTCCGCACGCGGCTATTACCGGCTTTTGAAGACCGCCCGCACCATCGCGGACCTCGCCGGATCGGAGAACGTCTGCATACCGCATCTCGCGGAAGCGTTCAGCTACCGACTCAAAGACGCGCAATAAAGAAAACGGCCTCCGCAAGGAAGGCCTGTTTACTTCGCAAGGGGGTTCCGTGCGTTCCGCACTTCGAAGTGAAGGTGGCAGCCGGTGGGGCCGTGGACGTTGCCGGTGTTGCCGATCTTGGCGATAAGGTCGCCGCGCGCCACATAGTCGCCTTCTTTCACGAAGTTCTCCGACGTGTGCGCGTAAAGCGTATAGACGTCCGCCGCGACCGGATGTTTGATCTTCACGTAACCGCCGTACCCGTCGTTCCACGAGCGAGGCGAGCCCACTTCTTCGACCAACCCTTCGGCAGCGGCAAGGATCGGCGTGCTGCAGGCGTTCGCAACGTCAACCGCGTTCGTTTCGTGAAGACGGCCCCAGTTCCAGCCGGCGACCGGCTTCATGAAGTAGCTGCCGAGATCGGGAAGTTTCGAAGAAACATAGGAAATGCCCCGCAGGGGCTTGCCGCCGGCAACGATCACGGAAGCGTCCGTCTTGAACGACGCGTTGACGTTCATCACGGCCTCGGGCGGGACGCCGTAGAGCGCGGCGATGGACTCCGGCGTTTCTCCTTCCTGCACGCGATGCACTACGCCCGAGACCGGCAGGACAACGAGTTCCTGCCCTATCTGAAGCGTCTGGCTCTTGAGCCCCTCGTTCGTCCAGCGGAGCGTGTCCATCGAAACGCCAAAGTGGGCCGCTATCTTCGATATCGTGTCGCCCTCCCGCACTTTGTAGACCATAAGGCCGTCGCGGATGCCCAGAACTCCGGAGAGCGGGTTTTCGACCGCCTGGAGAGCGGTCTCGTCAAGAAGCAAAAATCCCGCGGCATCCTCGTCCGTCGCGGCAGAAGAGAAGGATGTAAGGGGGACGGTGAAAAGAGCGGGTTCGCTGGTGCCGAGAATCTCCTCGGCTGCGGGACCGCCCAGAATGCCTACGGCAGCCGAGTCCTCGGGCCGGGCGAGGAGCCCCAGGTTCAACACGAGAACGCCCCCTATCATGAGGATCAGGGGGTTCCATGGCTGCGTGCACGCTATCTCTTTCACACCTTCTGCGAATTTTCGTAGAATGTCTGTGATTCACTTATGATACCACCTCCCGAGGCGCGCGGCAACGACCGAAAAAAGCTAGGGAATATTGGTTTAAACGCCGCCCAGGAAGAGGCAGTACGGCACAGGGAAGGACCCCTCCTTATCGCCGCCGGCGCCGGTTCCGGGAAGACCAAGACCATCACGAGCCGACTCCTTTCCCTTCTCGAGCGAGGAGTGCCGGGACGCGAGATCGTCGCCATCACCTTCACCAATAAGGCCGCCCGGGAGATGGAGGAACGCGTTTCGGCCCGCCTGCCGGCAGGCGGGGAACGGCGGCCCTTCATCGGCACCTTCCACTCGTTCGGAGCGCGGATACTCCGAAGCCACGCCGCGGCGTTCGGCCGCACTGCGGGCTACAGCATCTACGACGCCGATGACGCCCTCAAGGTCGCAAAGCAGCTCGTCAAGGACCACCCCGCTCCGCTCGCCAAAGAACTGGGGCCAGCGCCCTTGAGCAGAGAGTTCTCGCGCATTAAGAATGAGTGCCTCGTTCCGGAGTTGCCGGCGAACTTCCACCGCAAGGCGAAACTAACGGAGCCGGATGCCGAACTCCTCACGCTTTTTCTCGCCTACGAGGAACGGCTCCGCGCGCAGAACGCGTTCGACTTCGATGACCTTATCCAAAAGCCGGTCCGTCTTTTTCTCGAGCATCCGGACGCTCGCGCGCGCTATGATGAGCGATTCCGGCACGTGCTCGTGGACGAATACCAGGACATCAACACCGCGCAGTATGCCATGGTCCGGCTCCTTGCGGAGCGGCACGGCAACTTGTGCGTGGTAGGGGACGATAACCAAGCCATTTACTCGTTCCGCGGCGCGGACTTCCGGAACTTCCTCGACTTCGAACGCGACTTCCCGAACACGCGCGTCGTGCTCCTCGAAGAGAATTACCGTTCGACGGCGAACATCATTCGCGCCGCCTCGTCCATGGTGAGCAACAACGTCCTCCAGAAGCCGAAGCGCCTCTGGACCAAAAACCCCGAAGGCGCACTCGTCCGCGTCGTCGAAACGTCGGGACCCGAAGAAGAGGCGGAAACGATCGCCGAGTTCGCGGCGAAGGACCCCGGAAACACCGCCATCCTCTACCGCACGAACGCCCAGTCGCGGGCGATCGAGCAGGCGCTCCTTGCGGAGGGAGTTCCTTACGTCATCTTCGGCGGCCTGCGCTTCTATGACCGGAAAGAGGTCAAGGACCTCGTCGCCGCCCTGCGGTACGCGCGCAATCCCCGGGACGGAGTGGCGCTTGAGCGGCTCGACAAGGCCTTTTTAAAGAGCGATTTCCGCCGCCTCCGTGACGAGCTTCCGGCCTTCCTCGGACGGGCCGGAACAGAAACGCCCACCCCCGCCGGGCTCCTGGGCTTTGTCCTGAAAGAAACGGGCTACCTTGCCTCGCTCCGCAAACATTTCCGGAACGCGGAGGAGCGCACCGAGAACGTCCGCGAGCTTCTCGCTTCCGCCGCCGGATACGGTTCGCTGGATGATTTCCTCGCGCGCGTCTCTCTTCTCCAGGGGGACGAGAGTCCGAACAAGAAGCAGGCGGAGGC
>CAYSDW010000053.1:4474-5130 GCA_964429925.1 uncultured Candidatus Saccharibacteria bacterium
GCGTCAGCCGCCGGATACGAATCACTGGACGACTTCCTCGAGCGCATCTCTCTTCTCGAGGGCGAACCAGGACCGGCACAAGACCGCCGTGGCGCCGTGCGCATTATGACGATCCATCTTTCAAAGGGGCTGGAGTTCGACCGCGTGATCGTCGCCGGCGTTACCGAAGGACTCCTGCCGCATCAGATGTCCTTGGGCACGTCCGCCGAGATCGAAGAGGAGCGCCGCCTGATGTACGTCGCGATGACGCGAGCGAAACAAGAACTCATGCTTATGTTCCACGGCGTCGGTTCGCGCTTTCTCTACGAGATCCCGCAGGAACTCGTGGAGTTCACGAGCACGGGGAACCCCAGCCGCTCGTTCGAAGACGACGAAGAACGCTACATTCTCCGAGAGTAAGAATGAGAATCTGCCTACGTGTTGCAGCCGCAGATGAACAGAGTGGTATCGTAGATCGCCGGCTGTCCGGAGCATACCGCGTTCAAGCAGCCGACCGGCACGCCGTTGATGGTGCAGTCGCAACAAATGGCACCGAGGTTCGAGCCCTGCTGCGGACCTCCTTTGCCTTCTTGGTAACATTCGCCCTGCGCCTGCGCGCGCAGATAGAAAAAGCCGCCCGTAAGCGCATCGAAAAAACTCTCCTTCCCGTTCAACCG
>CAYSDW010000054.1:0-5098 GCA_964429925.1 uncultured Candidatus Saccharibacteria bacterium
ACCAGGTCGGCATCAAGCTGCGCCTCAAGGGCGCGGACGGCTCCTATGCCGAACGGGTCATCATGCGTGACGCACATTAGAGGCGGCTCTCCCCAGGGCCGCCTTTGCATTCCGTCCGCGTCACGTTATACTGAATGCACAACTAAATAAGTTATCAAGAGCGGCAGAGAGAGTACTGGCTCGCCATCATCTGCCCGGCAACTTCTCCCTAAAGGAAAAAGTGCCACCTCCAGCCCGGAAGGGGAAGATAAACGTCGTACTAACTAACGCTTCTCCGCCGGAGGAGTTTTTTCGTTTTATGTTCAAACCTTCAACTTACACGGTCGAAAGCGTGACGGCGGGGCATCCGGACAAGGTGTGCGACCAGGTCTCGGATGCGGTGCTCGACGCCTGTCTGGCCCAGGACCCCGAAAGCCGCGTGGCAGTCGAGAGTTTCGGTTCGCACGGCCTCTTGGTGGTCGGGGGCGAGCTGACGTCTCGGGCGCAGGTGGATTTTGCGGCATTGGCGCGAAAGGTCTACGAGGATATCGGCTACCGTGAATCGCTCGAAATCGTCACGAACGTGGTGCGGCAGTCGCCGGACATCGCGCAGGGCGTGGATACCGGCGGCGCGGGGGATCAGGGCATCATGTACGGCTATGCGACGAATGAAACGCCGGAATATCTGCCGCGTGCCGTGGTGCTCGCGCATAAGCTCGCCAAGGGACTCGAGGAACTGCGGCGGAACGACGCGAGATTTTCGTGGCTTAAACCCGACGGCAAGTCGCAGGTGACGATGGAGGGCGGTCGCGTGCGGGCGGCGCTCGTGAGCTGCCAGCACGACGAGGCCGCGAAGCAGGAAGACATCCGGCGTCTGCTCATCCCGCATCTCTTCGAGCCGGTCATCGGTGACCTTGCGGACGTGGAGGTTCTCGTGAACCCGACGGGAACGTTCGTGCAGGGCGGCTTTGCGGCGGATACCGGTCTTACGGGCAGGAAGATCATGGTGGACACCTACGGCGGCCTTATCCCGCACGGCGGCGGCTGCTTCTCGGGCAAAGACGCGACCAAGGTGGACCGCTCTGCGGCCTACATGGCGCGCTTCGCGGCAAAGAACATCGTTGCGCGCGGTCTGGCGGACGAATGCATCGTTTCCGTTGCCTACGCCATCGGCCGCGCAGAACCGCTCATGGTGCACGCGGCTGGCGGAAGTGGAGAGGTCCTCGACGCGTACGTGCGCAAGCAGTTCGACTTTCGTCCCCGCGCGATCATCGAACGGTTGGATCTGCGGAAACCGATATTTCTCCGAACCGCGGCCTACGGCCATTTTGGCAAAGCAGATCTTCCGTGGGAACGGATCGAGTAGAATCGTTTCTGGTATACTGAAAGAGACAGGAACATGAGATTTTTCTCGAAACCCCTAAAGGTGCTTTTTGTCGCATCCGAAGCCGGACCCTTCATGAAGGTGGGAGGGTTGGGCGAGGTGATGCATTCGCTTCCGAAGGCGCTTCGCGCGCAGGGAGTGGACGCGCGTGTGATGGTTCCGCGCTATGCGGCGATGGACGCGAGCCGTTTTCCGCTCGTTATGGAGCGGGAGGGGCTTATGCTGGCGCGGCCGGAAGAAGATCCGAACGGTCTTTTTGTCTCCAACGTGTTGCGCTATGACGAGGGACGGCAGACGATCGCCTACTTTCTTGAGAACATGGAGTACTACGAGAAGCGCGCGAACGTGTACGGCTATGCCGACGATGCGGCGCGCTGGGCCCTGCTCTCCAAAGGAACGCTGGAGTTCATGAGACAGAGCGACTGGAAGCCGGACGTGATCGTCGCTGCGGACTGGCAGGCGGGCCTCATCCCGAACTATCTGCACACGACGTACAAGGAGGACCCCCTGCTTAAGGGCATCGCCACCGTACTTTCCATTCATAATCTCTCGTTCCAGGGGTCGTTCGACCATCGCTTCGTAAGCGAGATGGATTACGATTCCGGTTCCGCCGCGATACCCCCGTTGGGCGACGAACGCTTCAGCACAATGAACTTCATGCGGCGTGGCATCCGTTACGCGGACGTCATCAATACCGTTTCGCCTACCTACGCCCAGGAGATCACCACCCCGGAATACGGCGAACTCCTGGACGACCTGCTCCGCGAGCGGCGGTCGCGCCTCTTTGGAATTTTGAACGGCATCGATCGCGACTCCTACGATCCGGCAACCGACCCTCGCTTGGAGGCGCGGTATGACGCGAAAACGGTCTCGCGGCGCGCGGAAAACCGGACGGCCTTGCGCCGGAAGTTCAATCTGCCGGACGATGCCGCAATCCCGCTTCTCGGCATCGTCTCAAGGCTCACGGACCAGAAGGGATTCGGGCTGCTGATGGACGCTGGGCGCCCGCTTCTTGAGAATTTCAAGTTCCAGCTCGTGGTTTTGGGGAGCGGGGATTCTCACTTTATGGCGTTCTTCCAGAACCTGGCGGAACAATACCCCCAACAGGTTGCCGTGCATCTTACCTATGACGAGGCGCTGCCGCGCATGATCTACGGCGGCGCGGATGCCATCCTCATTCCTTCCCGCTTCGAGCCGTCGGGGCTTACGCAGATGGAGGCGATGCGGTACGGCGCGATCCCGATCGTCCGGAAGACCGGCGGCTTGGCGGATAGCGTTCTCGACTACGCGCCCGAGGCGCAAACAGGCACCGGGTTCGTCTTTGAGAAATTCGACCATCATGCTTTGTTCGGCACGATCGTGCGGGTACTCGAGACCTACCGCTACCCGGACGCTTGGAAGGGGATCCAGCGCCGGGCGATGGCCGCGGATTTTTCCTGGCTGAAATCCGCCGAAGAGTACCTGCGACTGTTCGACCGGGCCGTTGAGTTCCATGTGCGATCCGCGGCGGAGTGATTGAGGAGGACTTTCATGTACTGGGCTAATTTTCTGCATTTCTACCAGCCCGTAGGTCAGCAGCCGGATATTTTGGAAGCGGTGGTGGTTCAGAGCTACCGGCCGATTTTACGGGCGCTACAAGCGCATAAAAAGGTCCGGTTGACCTTGAATATCAACGGAGCGCTTCTAGATCTTCTTGACCAGCGTCAATACAGGGATCTGATCGATACGCTAAAGGAACTTGTTAAAGAGGGGCGGTTGGAGCTGACGAGCTCGGCTAAGTTCCACGCCCTCCTGCCCTTTCTTGAAGAAAAAGAAATTGTAAGACAAATAGAAACCAACAATGAGACATTGCATTTTTATTTTGATCACGATTATCGCCCCATCGGCTTTTTCCCGCCGGAGATGGGTTACGACGAACGGCTTCCCAGGATCGTCGAATCCCTCGGTTTCAAGTGGATGATCTTGGACGAAATTGCCAAATCAGGCAAAACTCAAACGGTTGATTACCATAAACTGTACAAAATAAAAGGCACCGACCTGCTCGCTTTTTTCAGGGAAAGGCGCGCGAGTAATTTGATCATGAGCGCCATAGTACGATCATACGGTTCACTGGAAGAAGCCATGGGAAAAGATTTTTCTAGTAACAGATATCTTATAACGGGCATGGATGGAGAAACATTCGGGCATCATCGGCCGGGCCTTGAGAAGATGTTATTTGAGATGTTCGAGTCGCCGGATTTTGAATTAGTTCAGGTATCGGATCTGCCCAAGTATTATAAAGACACCGAAGAAGTAGAGCCCGTAAAATCAACGTGGGCGTCAAGCGAAGAAGATATAGAAAGGGGAGTTCAGTTTTTGTCGTGGAAAGATCCTCAAAATGAAATTCATGCCTGGCAATGGGAATTGGTTAATTTGACCCTGCAGTCCGTTCATGATCTGAAAGAGAATCATGCCGCTTATGCCGACATTAGAGCCAGAATGGATGCGGCTCTGGCCAGCGATCATTTTTGGTGGGCATCAGCCAAGCCCTGGTGGAGTCTCGAAGAAATAGAGCGAGGCGCTTTTATGTGCCTCAGCATCATAAGAAGAATTCCGAATATTTCTCATACAAGCGTTGAGAGGGCCGGGGCGTTGTATGAAAATATAGTTTCAACGGCCTTTGAGTGGAAAAGGAACGGTAAAATTTATCAAATGGCCAAAGAAAGACAGGGAATCTTTCGCATCCCCTTTAAGGAAAGAACGTTTGAACGCGGAGGGGTCGAACGGGGCGTTTACGAAGGTTTTATGGTGATGTTCAAGGAGCTCGAAAAAAAAGCCGCAGAAAAACAAGAATATGAAAAGGCGATTATGTGGCGTGATGCCATTTATAAAATAGAAAATAAAACCGATATCTACGATTTGATCCACGCCACCGAGCTTCTCAGGACGGAAATCCCGCATGAACAAGTCGAGAAAATGCTTGATGAATACACTGAACAGTATAAGAAAATCCGCGGCGGCCAGCCCGAACAGCGCGGGGCGTAAAGGATAGTATGAGGCGTTCGGAGCGGGTAAAACTCGCGGTTTTCGACATCGACGGGACCATCTTCCGTTCCAGCTTGATCGTGGAGCTGGTAAACGGCCTCGTCGCGGCTGGTGTTTTTCCGAAGAAGGCGCGGCAGGAGATGGAGGCGGACTACCTGGCTTGGCTCAACCGGCGGGGGAGTTATGACAACTACATCTGGAAGGTTGTGCACATCCACGAGCGTTACATCAAAGGCGCGAAGGTGGACGATGTGCGGCCGGTGGTGAAACGCGTTATCGAATGGCAGAAAGACCGCGTCTACCGCTACACGCGAGACCTGATGCGCGGACTTAAGAGCGAACGGCGCAGAGCGAGGACGGAACACAAGCGCCACGGGCGATTGCGTTCTCCGAGCTCAAGCTCGTCGCGGAGCGAACGGCGTTTTCTTTTGGCGATCTCCGGTTCTCCTTCCTATATCGTCTCCGAGTTCGCGCGGCACATGGGGTTCGATGCTCTCCGTGCCCGAGAGTTCGAGGCCGAGGACGGCGTTTTTACCGGCAGGTGCCTGAACGACGACTACATGCGGCATAAGGATCAGGTGCTCAAGGACTTTTTGGCCAACGAGGGGCTCGCGGCAGACCTGAAACACTCCCTTGCGGTTGGGGATACGGACGGCGACATTCCCATGCTCGCGCTGGTCGGCCATCCCATTGGTTTTAATCTCCATACAA
>CAYSDW010000055.1:0-5042 GCA_964429925.1 uncultured Candidatus Saccharibacteria bacterium
AGAACGCTCCACGGTCGGGTTTTGGAACACCGAAGGTTCCGCAGGCGCGCTCACCGGAGCAAAACGGACCGCAACGCCGACCACGCCAACGAAAAGAAGCGCAAGAAGCGGAGCGCCGAGATTTTTTCCAGATGAACCCATCGGTTTCAGTATACACTAAAGGCATGCCTCCGCGGCTTGGCCAACATTTTCTTACCAACCCCGCACCCATTCGAATGGCGCTTGAGGCGCTTGCTTTGGAGAAAGGCGACACCGTGATCGAGATCGGTCCGGGAGAAGGCGCGCTCACGTTCCCCTTGTCCGAGGCAACGAAGCGTGCCGGCTCAACCCTCACGCTCATCGAGCGCGATAAAGATCTTGCAGCGGAACTCCGAGCGCGTCTCCGCGGAATGGACACGAAGATCATCGAAGGCGACGCCGTCCTGGAACTGCCCAAGCTCCTCGCGCACGAGAGGAACCGCGTCAAGATCGCGGGGAACATACCGTTCTACATCACCGGAAAACTCCTGCGCATTCTAAGCGAGACGCCGCGCCCGCCGGAACGGACCGTGCTTATGGTGCAAAAAGAGGTGGCGAAGCGTATCGTCGCCCAGCCGCCGAAATTCAACCTTCTTGCCGCAGCCGTCCAGTTTTGGGCGGAGCCAAAGATCATCGCGGTCATCCCTTCGCGCGATTTCAAGCCGCCGCCGAAGGTCGAGTCCGCTCTTCTCCTCCTTGAGAGGCGCGCAGACATCCCCGCGAACAAAGAGCGCTATGAGCACGCCCTTAAGATGGCGTTCCGACAGCCCAGGAAGACACTGCTCAATAATTTGCTCTCAGGGGCCGGAAAGCCCCGCGGAGAGATCGAGCGCATCCTCCGCTCTCTCAAAATTCCGCTGCAAAGCCGTCCCCAAGACCTTTCGGTGGAAAACATTATGCACATCGCAGACGAGCTTTAGATGTCGCTTGCCGTAGCGTCCTGGGATATACTTAAGGAGTGAGAATAGGCGTAAAAAAGGTCATCGCTGTCGTCTTGCTTGCGTCCACGGCAACCGCGACGGGAGCGATTATCCGCTTCGGCGACGAGCGGCAAGCTCAATCGACGGTTTTGTTGGAGCGGGCCGGATTGGCGCAGCACGAAGCAGTTCCTTCGCGCTACGAACAGCCGCCTTCCCCGGCGAGCGCCGACAAACAACGGCCGGCCAAAAACCAGACAGAGCTTCTGGCGCAGTTGCTTGCCAAAGAAATCCTGAAACGGAACCCGAATGGGCCGGAAGTCATCAATGACGCAACCTTCATCACCGTTCCGACCGAAGAGGCGCTGAACCGCATTATTGACGAGCGGGTCGCGCAGTTCGATCCTGCGTCGCTCATCGCGGCCGTGCCCGACGAAGACCTGAAAACCGTCGCGGGCCGGAACACCGCGGCGCTAGAACGCTATCTCGACGCGTCGCTCGTCGGCGTCCGCGACACGCTCCAGAAAATTACGCTGCCCAAAAACGGCTTCTCCGAAGAAGACGTAAAAAAACTTGCGAAGGCGTACGGGGAAATTGTCACGCGCCTTGCCGCGCTTCCCGTCCCCGAAGATCTCGCGCAATTTCACAAACAGGAGCTGGAGCTGTTTCTGACGCAGAAAAATTTTCTTGACGCCATTGTGGGATACCAAGAGGACCCGCTCGGCACCATTGTTGTTGCCAAGTACGGCGACTTTTACGTACAACAGGTCGAGCGCGACCTGTCAGAGATCGAGAACGAACTTACCGAATTCTCGAACAAGAAACTCTCTCTCTATCATCCCGCTGACGCGCAAAGCATCGCGGAAAAAATACTGCTCATCCGACGCGCCTACGCGGTTGTCCCGACCATAGACAACAAAGCCATCCTAACCGCCGTTGCGAACACTATTAAGGAGATAGTTTCGCAGGTCGCGGAGTGGGCGAAGGACGCCGCGCGCTGGGCGGCAGATAAGGCATGGATCATAGCGGTGGAGGTGCTTAAAAAGCGGCTCCTCGACATGCTTGTGGACCAGATCGTCCAGTGGATCCAGGGAGGCGGCAGTCCCAAGTTCATTACCGACTGGCAGGGGTTCTTGCGAGACGCCTTTAACGCCGGGGTCGGCGACATCATAAAACAGCTCGGCCTCGGCTTTCTCTGCTCGCCCTTCAACCTCCAGGTCAACCTCGCTCTCTCGCCCATCCCGAAGTTTTCCCAACGCGTAAGCTGTACGCTCGACAAGATCGTAAGCAATATCAACAACTTCTACGGCGACTTCCGGAACGGCGGCTGGATCGCGTACCAGACGCAGTGGCAGCCCGCGGGCAACTACTACGGCAGCGTACTTACGGCGTACGACGAAGCCCTTAAAGAGGGCGCGCGGCGAAAAGAAGCGGCGCAAAACGAGGGTATCGCGAACCAGGGCTTCCTTTCAACGAAGCGCTGCGTACAGCCGGAGTACGATTTGGACAACGTGGTGATCGGCTGTTCGAAATATGAGGTCACCACACCCGGCAAAACCGTCGGTGACATGCTCTCGAGGGCTGTGACGTCGGACATCGACTACATCGTGAACTCCAGAGATCTTGGGGCGTACGTTGCGGCAATCGGAAACGCGATCTACAACCGGCTTACCCGCGAAGCCGTGGGCGGCGTCACGGCGCTCACGACGCCCTCCGCGCCGAGCGGCGGTTTTATTCCTTCCGGCCCAAGCGGCGCTTGCGTGGGGCTTTCCGGCCCGTCCCTTCAGGGATGTCTTGACTACCAAAGAACACTTAAAACTTTAGGCGCTCAAACATTGTCTTTGCTTGACGCTGTTAAAATAACCCTCGACGCGAACCAGGACACAAAAATCTTCAAGGAAGAAACGCTGCTCACAACCCAGCTCACCGTGGGCCGCCTTCAGCAACTCAAGACCTGTGACTCCTCGCTCTCGGGTATTGACCAGCAGATAACCGCCTACCAGAACAAAGCCACGGTCGTGGCGAACGAGATCGCGGCTCTAGACCAGAATATCGCTGAGATGGGGGTGTTTATCGTCCGCGTAGAGAACATTCCCAGGGACCGGCTTGATCTCCTCTCGGAAGCCGGCGTGGAAGCCCAGGCGTTCGGCGACCCGGTTATCGCCATAACGAACAAAGATGACGCCGAAGCGGAGAAGGATGCCGCCGCGGCGACCCTTGCAAGTATCACCTCCCAGCTCCAGGCGTGCCTGGCACAGCAGGCGCTCCTCCAGCAGCAGCAACAGCAGCAGCAGCAACAGCAATCCGAGCAACATGGAGGATTCTAATCCGATGCTAAACGGCGCTAAAAGCAAAAAAGCGGTCTTGGGCGGCGCAACTATCCTTGTCGTGACAGTTCTTGTCCTGGGCATTGCACCAACCGCTCACGCGGGTGTCGCCACAGACGTTTTGGGCTTTGCCGGCGACCTGGTTGGCGGCTTTACGTTCGGCGCCGTCTTGATACCGCTCGCGGCGGTCATTTATGGCATTGGCCTTATCGGCTCGACCCTGGTCTGGGTTGCCGGCTGGGTCATCAGCTTCGGGGTCGAGCTCAACACCAACATCCTCGCCGCGAACAACGCCGCGGTGCACGTCGGCTGGAGCATCAGCCGCGATCTTGCAAATCTCGGCTTCGTGCTCGCGATCATCTTCATCGCCTTTCTCACCATCCTCCGGGCCGCCGGCTACGATACGAAGCAGATGCTCACGCGCCTCATCATCGCCGCCCTTCTCGTGAACTTCAGCTTGGTCATCGCGGGCGCCATTCTCGACTTTGCTGGCGTCATCAGCGGCTTCTTCCTCTCCAAGATCAGCGATGCGGGAGGGATCGGCCTTTCGACCCAGATCACTACCGGATTCGCTCCTCAAGCGTTCCTTGAAACGGACTCCGGCGCCTGGGAAAAAGTAAAGGCGGTATTGAGCTTGGGCACCCTTTCGGGCCAACTCAACCTCATCCTCGGCGTAAGCTTTGCGACGTTCCTTACGTTTATCGTCGCGCTCACGCTCCTCACGCTCGCGGCGATGTTCCTGGCGCGATTCGTGGTCCTGACCCTGCTCCTTGCCGTCGCACCGATCGCGTGGCTTTTGTGGATCTGGCCCGGCCTCGAACAGCACTGGAAGACGTGGTGGAGCGAGTTCATGCGGTGGGTGTTCTTTATGCCCTCGGCGACCTTTTTCCTCTACCTTACCCTCACCATCGCCCTGAAGCGCGGAGAATACATCGGCGCACTCGCCGACGCCGTTAAGGCCGGAGCGGCTCCCGAGAACGTTACGGTCGTCGCGAACCTTCCTTCGCAGTTCGGACAGGCCGCGGCGGTCATCGGCCTCGCCGTCGGCGGACTCCTGCTTTCCTATAAAGTCGGCGGCTTCGCGAGTCAGGCCGCCGCTATGACAGGGGCATGGGTCGCAAAAAAGGGACAGGCGGTCGGCAAGGGAGCGGGCAAGGGGTTTGCGAAAACCGGCGGCGTATATGCTGTGCAGAAAATGGCAACAGCCGGAGCGGGGGCAAATCCGGTCGTGCGAGCTGCTCTTTACCCGACAAGGTTAATGGGAAAAGGGTTGGTGGGCCTGGGAATGGGAGCTGGAGCGCCCATACCCGCAGGAACGGTCTTACACTCCACACTGCAAGGAGCGAAAAATGGATTTTTGAAGAAGAAGGTAAAAGATTGGAAATGCAAGACCTGTGACTACACCTTGTCGGCCGTTCACCCACCCTCGGTATGCCCGGGTCCGACTCATCCGCCCGGAGCGCCGTCAACGTTTGTTCAGGCATAACAGTTCACCATGTTTCAACCCCCTCTTGAACAGGAGATCGTACTAAAATATCAGACGCTTCCCCCCTCGCTGCGGGATGCATTGGAATCGCATTACGGCCTTAATCAGGTACGCGAGATCGCGAAACGGTACTCCTTAATAGGAGAGGACGTTGAGGTAGTGGTGCAGCTCTTCGGGCTCTCGTTGCTCGGCTTCCTGAACCCGCGCACCTTAGCGGAGGAACTTTTCAACTTTCGTGAGCTAAGAGACACGAAGGCGGTCGACTCGCTTACGGAAGAGTTGATCGAAAAGATA
>CAYSDW010000056.1:0-889 GCA_964429925.1 uncultured Candidatus Saccharibacteria bacterium
TAGTCATCGTTGAAGACGACATCCCTCTCGTAAACGTTCTGGGGGAGAAGTTCAAGCGGGAAGGGTTCGACGTTTCGACGGCCACGAACGGCGAGGACGCCGTCAAGGTGATCCGTTCCCAGGAACCGGACCTCGTGCTTCTTGACCTCATCCTTCCCAAAAAGGACGGCTTTGCGGTGCTCCAAGAAATGAAGGCGGATCCCGAGCTCAAACCCATTCCGGTGGTGGTGCTCTCAAATCTCGGCGAGGATGAAAATCTCAAGAAAGCTCTTAAGATGGGGGCGGTTGATTATCTGGTAAAGACCCAGCACCCGATCAACGAGGTGGTGGAAAAGGTGAGAGGCCACCTCATGAGCAAGTCGAAGTAAGGCGTGGAAGGTGATGGAGCAGTTCTACTGGGGAGCGGCCACATCAAGCCACCAGATCGAGGGCGGAAACAACAATGATTGGACGGAGTGGGAGAAAGCGCACGCCAAGCGCTTAGCGCTTGGCGCACAGCGCACAACGTGGCCGGAGTTCGTTCTGAAGAACTATCCAAGCCCGCTTGAGCCGGAGAATTACATTTCCGGAGGGGCTGTCGATCACTACAACCGCTTTCGAGAGGATTTCGATATTGCAAAGTCGCTCGGCCACAACGCTCATCGTTTTTTTTTTTTTGAACCCGGCCAACGATCAGCCGGTCGCGATGAAATACCTTGTCGAGGCGAAGCGGCAGGGGACGCGTGTTCTCGCGGTCAATGCGCTCGAAGAACCCGGGCTGGCACGGTACTGGGTGCCGTCGTCGCCCGAGTCGGCGCTTTTTGGGACGCGCATCGTCGACCAGTTTTTTCGCGTGACCGCGGGTGGCGATCTGGCTTTTGTGCTTGCGGTGTTGAAACGTCTCGTCGCG
>CAYSDW010000056.1:899-5034 GCA_964429925.1 uncultured Candidatus Saccharibacteria bacterium
ATCGTTTTTCTTTAGAGTGGTCGCGCATTGAGCCGGAGGAGGGCCGGTTCGACGAACAGGAGATCGCGCACTACCACGAAGTCATCGCGGCGCTCCGGGAGCGTGGCATGGAGCCCTTCGTGACGCTTTGGCATTGGACCGTACCGCGCTGGTTCGCAAAACGCGGTGGCTGGCTCGCGCCGGACGCAGGGCGCCTCTTTGCGCGTTTTGCCGCACGAATGGCACAGGAGTTCGGGCGGGACGTTCGGTGGTGGCTCACCATGAACGAGCTCGAGACATTCGCGCGCCACGGCTACTTCTTAGGCGACCGTCCGCCGGGGAGAACGAATCCCTTTGCGGCGTACCGCGTCTTGAAAGCGCTCGTCGCGGCGCATCGCGCCGCCTACCGCGCCATGAAGGAGGTCTCGCCCTCGCTCGCCGTCGGGTTTACGGAGAGCGTGGTTGATTTCGAACCCTACGGCCGCTCCCCGCTTAACCTCCTCGTCATGCGGGCGATCAGATGGTGGCGGAACAATCCTTTCTTCGGCGAATTGGTCCGCTCTGCCGACTTCATCGGCCTTCAGCATTACTTCCACTCGCGCATCCGCGTGAATCCGTTCCTGTCCGCGTGGGGCATCCAATACAACGAGAACAAAGAAGTGAGCGATATGGGATGGGAGATCCATCCGGAAAGCATGTATCGCGTTTTAAAGGACCTCACGGCTTACGAGAAGCCGGTCATCGTTACCGAAAATGGCCTCGCCGATGCGCGGGACCTCCATCGCGCGCTTTATATCAGCGGTTATGTCGAACAGGTTGCGCGTGCCAAACGGGAAGGCGTTGACGTTCGCGGTTATTTCCATTGGTCGCTTCTCGACAACTTCGAATGGCAGTCGGGATTCTGGCCGCGGTTCGGCCTTGTCGAGGTCGATTATCGGACGCTCAAGCGCACGCTCCGTCCGAGCGCCTGGCGGTACAAGGAACTTATTGAAAAAGGCATCGCCGCCTTGTGAGCTATGACCGTAAACTGGCTTTTGGTCGCTCTTCTCGGTCAGCTTTTGAGCGCCGCGGCGACGCTCATCGACAAGATGCTCTTGGCGCGGAGCTTGTTCCGCCCCGTCTCGTACGCCTTCTGGCTTGGGATATTGGGCGTGTTCGCCGTCCTGCTCATTCCCTTCGGATTCGAGGCCTTGTCATTCCGCGCTTCGGCATTTGCCGCCCTTTCGGGAGCGACATTCGTGTACGGCCTCTATTTCTTTTTTCTGGCGCTCCGGCGCGGCGAGTTCTCCGGGATGGTTCCCGCGCTTGGCGGCATTGCGCCCGTGGCGGCGCTTCTTTCGAGCGCCGCTATTGCCGGTGCATCGCTCGCCGGGCTGGAATGGGCCGGGTTCGCGTTCCTTGTTTTGGGAAGCGTCGCGCTTGCGCTCGCGGAACCGAAAGGAGCGCGGCTCTTTCTCGCCGCGGCGCTCCTCGCTGCAGGCGCGCTTCTCGGTCTTTCCTCGGCGCTTGCGAAGGAGGTGTTCGCGGAAACCGGTTTCATCTCGGGTTTCGTATGGATCAAGGCGTGGGGGATCGCCGCGGCGCTCGGTTTTCTTTTCTCGCGCTCCGCGCGCGCGGAGATCTTCGGTTCCTTACGCCGTCCGGAGGCGCATGGTCTTTTCATCGGCGGCCGCCTCGCCGCGACGCTCGGCTCGTTCCTTCTCTATTTCGCGCTATCTCTGGCGCATCCCGCTCTGGTAGAGGCGACGCAAGGCGCCCGTTACGCGTTGGTATTCATTGCGGGTTGGCTTCTTCTTAGGGAGAATTTCCGCGGAAAGATCCTGGTGCTGAAGATTTGCGCAACGTTTCTCATCGCGCTCGGTCTGGGCTGGCTCGCGCTCGGCGAATACGCGAAGTCGTTGCCTGCGGTGCCCGCCGAGCGTCCCATCGTCTGGGGCGTCACGTTCTCGGAAAAGTTCAGCCGGGAACTGGGCCTCGATTGGCGCGCGAACTACCTCGCGATCCTCGATGAGCTCAAGCCGGCGCGGCTCCGTCTTGTCGCGTATTGGGACGAGATCGAGAGGGAACCCGGCGTTCGCGACTTTGCCTCTCTCGACTGGCAGCTCGACCTGGCGGAACAGCGCGGCGTCCCTGTCATTCTGGCTCTTGGCCTCAAGATGCCGCGCTGGCCGGAGTGCCACGTGCCGGAGTGGGCCGAGCAGCTTCCCGAGGCGGAAGAGGAGAAGGCGCTTTCCGATCATGTGCAGGAGGTCGTTCTGCGGTATCGCGACCGCTCCTCAATCATCATGTGGCAGGTGGAGAACGAGCCCTTCCTGATGTTCGGGGCGTGCAGGGCACGGCTGCATGAGTTCTTCCACGGGGAACTCTCGCTCGTGCGCGACCGCGATCCGGAGCGCCCCGTTCTTCTTACGGACGGCGGCGAACTGGGGCTCTGGACCCATGCCGCGCGGGACGGCGATGTCTTCGGCACCACGATGTACCGCAAGGTGTACCCAAAGGTCATCGGGCCGCTTTTTGGCGTTATCGAGTATCCGCTCGACCCGGACTATTTTCGCGTGAAGGAGCGCTTCGTGCGCTGGTGGACGGGAAAGTGGGAACAGCGCTTTATCGTCGTCGAGCTTCAGGGCGAGCCGTGGTCGCCGGTCCATCTCCGCGAAACGCCGCTCGACCGGCAGGTCGAGCTGTTCAGCCCCGCCTACTTCGCTGATACAATTGAATATGCGAAGCGAGCCGGTTTTGAGGAGTACTATCTCTGGGGCGCCGAATGGTGGTGGTGGATGAAACAGGCGAACGGCACGGATGACTATTGGAACTATGCCCGGCAATTGTATCGGCATTGATATCGGCGGGACGAAGATCCGCGGAGTGCTGTGGGATGGGAAGCGAATAACGCGCGAAAAAGAGGATCGCACGCGAAATGACGCCCCGAAGTTCGCGCGGCAGCTGCGAGAACTGGTGCGGTCGCTCGAGGGTCAGCGCCGGATACTGCGCATTGGGATCGGAGCTGCCGGAGTCGTGCAAGGCACAAAACTCATGGCGAGCCCGAACATCCCGGCGCTCAAAAACTTTGACTTTCAGCAGCTCTGGCCTTCCCGCAACCTGCGCGTAGACAACGACGCCCGATGTTTCGCGCGGGGAGAAGTCGTTTTCGGCGCCGGAAAAGGAGCGAAAAGAGTTTTTGCGCTGACCATCGGGACGGGCATCGGCCGCGCTTTCGCACGCAGTGGAAACGTTGTGAAGGTAAAACGGCTGGAATATCCCGAACGGTGGGAGCGGGAGTACCAGCGCATCCGCGACAGCAAAAGCAGAGCGATCCTTGCGGAATTTCTCGCCGAGAAACTCGCGCCGCTTCTTTCACGTTTCGATCCGGGCGTCCTCGTGATCGGGGGCGGTCTCGGAACCAAGAAGAACTTTTATGTCCGTTTGGAAAAAGAGCTGAAAAACCGCGGCGTGAAAGGCACTATCTGCAGGTCAAAACTAAAAAACGCCGCCTCCCTCGGCGCGGCGCTTCTTTTCGACGACACACGCTGAACTGCTATAGTTAAATAAGGATGATCCTCTCTTTGCGCGACATTCAGCGGTCGTTTTGGGCTCTTTCGTCGGGGGAGACGCTCGAGCTTCTTGAGACGAACTACAAAGGACTTGACGAGAGCGAGGTGAAGCGCCGCCGCGCGCTCTTCGGCCGGAACGCGTTCGAAGAGAAGCGACGGCTCTCGCGGCTTGCGATATTCCTCGGCCAGTTCAAAAGCCCACTGATCCTGATCCTGGTCTTCGCCGGGGTCATTACGGTCGTGCTCCGGGAACTCGGCAACGCCATTGTCATCTTCGCCGCCGTCTTTGCGAACACCGTGCTCGGTTATTACCAGGAATACAAGGCGGAGAGCGCTATTTCGCTCCTGCAGTCCTACATCAGGCGGCGCGCGCGCGTGGTGCGGGGCGACAAGGAGATGGAGATAGAGGCGGACGAACTCGTGCCGGGCGACATCATCCGGCTTCTTCCGGGCGACCGCGTGCCGGCTGACGCGCGTTTCGTCTTTGTGAACGACCTCCAGGCAGACGAGTCGATCTTGACCGGCGAATCCCTGCCGGTCCCCAAAATGACCGAGCCGACGAGCTTCCAGGCGGCGACCGCCGACCGCGCGGCGATGACGTTCTC
>CAYSDW010000057.1:0-4606 GCA_964429925.1 uncultured Candidatus Saccharibacteria bacterium
AGCGGCCACTCGGTCGGCGCGGACAGTCCGGCTTCCGCGCGGTGCCGCAGTAATTCCTTCTTCCGCTCGAGAAGGGCCGGAAGGTCCACGCTCACGCCCGGCAGCCACGCATCGCCGAGCAGGGCGGCTCTTTTGATCTGGAGCGGTCCCCAGCCGCCGATCCAAAGCGGTGGATGCGGTTTGGTGAGCGGTTTCGGTTCGAAGCGCTCGTCTTCCGTCCAAAGCCGCTTCATAAGCTTCAGGCCTTCTTCAAAACGTTTCCCGCGCCCTTCCTGGGTCACGCCATAGAGCACAAACTCGTCCGGCTTGTAGCCGATAGCGGTCCCGAATATGAACCTCCCACCGGATAGTATGTCGAGCGTTGCAATGTCCTCCGCGAGCCGGACGGCGTGGTAAAAAGGAAAGACGAGAATGTCGGTCCCCACGGTGATCCGCGACGTTGCGGCAAGGAACCCGCTCGCGGCCATGAGCGGTGAGGACCAGAAGTTGTCCGCAATGAGATGCCGTTCCTGGATCCACACCGAGTCGAAACCGAGCTCCTCGGCGCGACGAACTTCCTCGAGCGCCTCGCGGAACCGGCGCGGACCCTCGCTCGGGATGAAACCGAATTTGAGCGGCGTGGTCATATGCGCGGCTCGAGGAGATAGACGGGATAAAACTCCGATTCGGGGTAGCTTCCGTCGCTCTTGGCGCTCACAACGGAAAACCGCTCCGCAAAGAGCGCTTCGTTCTCCTCTCGCGTCCGCGAGGCAAGCGGTATCAGACCCTGCGCGCGTTTTGCTAAGAATTCCAGCAAAAACAGCCGATAGGCAAAGGGCGGATGCCCGTTCCGCAGATAGCCGTTCGTCGCGGCGACAATTTCTTCCGTGCAGGTCTGGCTTCTTTGCGTGCTCCTATCCAGGAGGCGAGAAAGCAGAACGCTGATGGCGTCGTATTTCTTACGCTCATATGGGAAATCCAGCATTTCCTTAAAAATTTCCTCGTAGGACATCCCGCGGTACAGCGGATCGATATTATGGTGACGAAGAATGAGCTTCCCTCCCGGGCGAAGGAGCTGCACGATCCGCAGCAGAAGCCCTCCTTGCCATTCCGGCGCGAGTTGCCGAAGCGAAAGGTCGCCGAGCACAACGTCGAAGCTCTGCTCCGGCAACGGGACGGTAAGCCAATCCGCCTTGAGCCATGTTTCGTTCGCCGGAACGGCTTTTTTCGTGAACCGAAGCATGCCATAGAGCATGTCGTATGACCGATCAACAAGTATCGGCTGCATGCCCAGTTCGGCGGCGCAATCACGAAGCTCCGGCGTCGCGCCTAAGATCAGAACATTTGCTTCTTCCCGGACGCCCTCTCCGATGAAATCGCGGTAGATGTCGATCTCGCGGCGCGTAGGACGATGCGGGAAAGAGAGGTTCCTCCACAAATGCCAGAACGAGTACTCATCGGGACGAAGAGCGCGGTGTCCGGCGGCGATAACGCGAGAAAGCGAAGCGAGCATCGAGGGCATTGTACAAAACTGCACCGTGATTGGCAAAGAAATACCACGCAGGAGATGCGCTGCGGCACTCGCTTGACCCGTTCCATTGTTCCGTATCGGCAACAACAGTCCCTAGTAGGGAAAGACGATGTCGTCCGAAGAACTCCAAGGATCGGCCGAGTCCTGTTTCCCTCGGTCGCCGGACCGGTGGAAAACAGATGTCCAGACGATCAGCGCCACTCCGAAGAACAAGAGCGGTACAAGTTTGATGAAGCTGATGAGTTTTTTCATGGCAGATCCAGCCGCTACGAACCCTTATGCCATTTTAGGTGGTTGCGGGCAGAAGGTCAATGCATTGCGGGTTACTTAAGGAACTCGGAATACCCGGCCGGGTAGCGATGGGTGGAGTAGACCGCGTTCATAATGAACGTTGGCCAGCCGTCCAGAGCGAACCCGAAGGGGTTTATGTAGTCCCAGACCACCCGCTGTGTCGCTTTTTCGATCTCGAATATCCTCCCGGTCACGCCCGCGCTCACAAGGATGTTGCCGTTCGGGAGTTCTTCCACGCTGCCGTTCGCCGGCGTGAAGAAGGCCGCTTTGACCGCGACGGCCGGTTCCGGAGCGTACCGAAACGCAATGCGCTCTGCCCACTTCCCGTCCACGAGAGCAGGCCTCAACTCCAGAATACTCGAACGGGGAATATAAATGCCCCTGATGTCCGGAGGCGGACCGGCGCCGTTATCGAACGCCAAGACGGTGCCTTCTTTTGTCATAACCGCCGAATGCGGACTGGCCAGCACGTTTTTTCCTCCGCCCCGCCAGATGATCGTTCCGCTCTCGCGCTCAACGAGCATCACCGCCCCGAACCGGTGTACCCCGATGAGGTACGCCGGCGTTCCGGTTATCGGGTTTTGGGGAACGAAGGCGATGGAGTTAAGGGCGGTCCAGACGTTCCTCGGGCTTCCCTGGGGTATGGCGTTCTCCGGAGCATCGGGATCAAGATGTTCGAAGAGCGCCCAGCGCCATGCCACCTGTCCTTGTTGATCGATCTCAAGGATCGTATCTGCAAGCATCCCGATGCCTTTTTCGCTGCCCGGAATCCCGCCCTTCACTCTCGCGGCGAGGTCCTCCGATAATTTTTCCCATGCGATAACCGCCGTAGTGCCGTCGGGCAGGCGCGCGAAGTCATGATGCATCATTTCGTTCTCATACTGCCAGACAACGTTCCCGTTCCAATCGAGTTCAAGAAGCTCGGGCATGGTGCCGCGATCCGGCCTTGCGGCGAACTCTCCCCCGCGGCCGACCAGGAGGCCGCCGTTCGGCAAGAGCCGCGCCTGCAAAGTCCCCAACGTCGCAAGGTCGCTTTTTCCTGCCATCTCCTCAAGCGACGGTACGCCGGGAATGCGCCACGCGCGGAAAACCTTCCCCTCCCAGTCGACGAGATACGCCGCATTGCTTCGAAGAGGCGCGATGAGCGTGTAACCGGGAGAGGAGGCCTTGGTGTCGGCATAGACGAGGCCATACCCGTTGCCGCCACCCCCGGAAGCGCCCCCGATCCTCGGAAGGATACCCGAGACGTCGGCGAGGAGCAGAAATCCGAGCGCAACGGCGATGCCGTTCGCGAACCAAAGCGCCTCTTTGCCCCGCCACCTCATCGCGGCGAGTAGTCGAAGGCGGAGAGGCGTTTCGCGAAATAGGTCCTGTCAGAGCTAAACTCGCCGACGACGCGCACCGGCTTGCCCGGAGGGATCCTCGATATGTCGAGCGGCGTGCCCCCTCGAAGCTTTACCACGACGCCGTTTTCGGTTTCCACCACGATGTGCACGATGTCCAAGCTGGAATCGAAGTACACGCGAACCGCGTTGTCGAACCCCAGCGGTTCCAATGATACCGGGTAGGGCGGAGCGGTCTGGATCTCAAAAAACTTGTTTTGAATATCCACCTTCTGGATAATGCCCGCCAAGGTCCACTCCTGCCCGAGCTGGCGCGGTACGGACGCCGGCGCTTCGAGAGGCGAGATGGGAAGACCGGCTTCGCCCGCGGGTTCCGCCGTGCCAAAGCCGTAGTACCGGATCGCGAGACCAACTCCGACCGCAACCGCAATGAGCGCGGCAGCAACCGCGACAAGAAGAGCGAAGCGAGGTCGTCGGGTTTTCGGCATGATGGCATCCATAGTCGTCTATCTGCACGCCTGCGTTGCGGAAGCGCTCGAACAGTCCCCGCTGCCGCAGCCAGTGCTCGCGTATGTGGTGACCGCGTTCCCACAGGCAATAGTTGAGCCGTTATCGGGCTGGTTCGCGGTATAAGAATAACTGGTGCAGGAACCGGCTGAGTCGGTAGTGCAGCAGGAACTGGAACAACTCGGACCGGTACCGGTGTAGAACTTTTCCTCGCCGCTCACGCAATTATAGTCGAACGAGCCGTCGCCGCGGTTGGTTGTGAAATATGAGGTTTGACCGGGCTTCGCGTTCGCGTTCGCGTCGTAGCAGTCGTCCACGCCCAAAACGCTGGAGCGGCGGCTGTAGCTTGCCGGCTGCGTGTCCTGGGCAAGCTGGTCGGTCGCGTTCGGCGCATAAAGGTCGGCGTCCGCGTCCCTGATCCAGATGTTCGTCTGCTTGATCTGGCCGCCGATCGCGAGATTGCCAGTCACGGTGATCGATTTGCCGGAGTTCCATGCGACGGTCGTGCCGACCGACACAGTGAGCGTGACGGAGCCGTTCACGATGATGTTGCCGGCATCGGCACCCGCGACGCCGCTTGTGGAGCAGGAGGCGGAAACGGTCCAGTCGCCGGAGAGCGCCCCGTCGCAGGCGTGCGGGTCTTTCCAGACCAGTTCCAGCGGGTTCGTTTGCCGCCGCGCGTTCGTCGCGACAACGCGCGTCACATAGTGGGCATCGTGCGTGTCCTTGACCGTCCAGGAGCCGTACCATATCCCGTCGTTCTCGTCGCCCCAGATGCGCGCGAGTTCCAGGGTGAGCGTCGTCGTATCAAGTTCGGTCGTCGCGACGACCGAGCGAACGCCGTCCGGGTCCTGCACCCGCACGAGGAGCCGCTGGACCTCTCCCACTTGCACGTCGCGGGGGTCGATGACCGCCTGCGTGAAGAGGTCGCCTCCGACCGCGCGGCCCGCGGTCG
>CAYSDW010000057.1:4616-4994 GCA_964429925.1 uncultured Candidatus Saccharibacteria bacterium
ACGGCCTCTGTCCGGAACTTACCCCGTAGTTCTCGGCGCGCGCAGAAAACTCGACCTTAAGGTCGGGCGGAAGCGGAATGGGAGCAGGAATATCTTCGGGAGACGCGATGCGCAATCCCGTCTCCGGGCCCGCGGCGGGAAACGAGAAATACGCAAGGACGCCGAGCGCGACAAGAATAAACGCGAGAAGCGTTGAGGCGGGAAAAAGAAACCGGACGGAGCGAATGCGCATCAGTACGGAATCAGTACGGAAAGAGAGGCGGCTCTTCCGGATTCTGCGGTTTCTTGACGTCCTTGTGGTCTTCTTTGCGCTGGAAGAAAGTCGCCCACACGATGACCGCCGCTCCGATCAAAAGCAGGGGGATCAATTTTAACGAC
>CAYSDW010000058.1:0-4967 GCA_964429925.1 uncultured Candidatus Saccharibacteria bacterium
ATTTCGGAAGAGGACCTCGCGCTCTTCGAGCGCATGAAGCGCACGGTGGAGCGGATGCGGGAGCCGGACCTCGGTCTCGACGAGGAGGGACGGAAGATCGTCCTCTCCTGCCACATGCTCGCCCGCGCCGCGGCCAAGATCTTCCCCGTCCGCGTACGGGACGGCTACTTCGCCGGGAACTACCAGCACTCGTGGGTCGAAACGCCGGGCGGACACCTGGTGGACCTCTACCCCGTGGCCGTCGTCGGCGGCCCCATCATGTTCGAAGGGAGCATGGCCTCGCCCCAGCGGCGCATCTACCGGCGCCTCCCGGCGCGCAAGCTCTCCGCGGGCCGCTTCGGCAAGAACTCCTTCCGCCGCTCCGTGCGCCGCATCGCCCGTGCACTTAGGGACGCCCAACTCGGCATGGACGCCCACCAATTCGCCGCCTCACCGTGAGGCGGCGCAGTTTTTTTATAAAAGGATGACCCCGTCCAGCGGACGGGGTCGGATCAGAGCTTTTCCCTGAAGAACTTGGTGACAAGCCGGTCGGCGAAGTGAAAACCGAGAAAGGACATGAGGAACGAGCGCTTGTGGGCGTACTTCATGCTCACCCGCTCGGGCCTGCCCATCGCCTGCCACAGAGCGTCCTGCGCCGTGCGCGGGATAAAGTCGTCGTAGAGCGAGTCCACGAGGAGCACCCGGCTAGGATCGATCGCGCCCGCAAAATGCACGGGATTCACCGCGCGGAGGCGCGGCTCGAGGAGCGCTTCGATAACATCTGGCGTCCAGCCGAAGACGCGCATCGCGTGCTCGCGCGCGGCAACGACGTCGGACGAGGTACAGCGGGCGAAGACCTCATGGAGGTTGCCGCCGCCCATGACGAACGCTCCCGCGGCAACACGCGCATCCACGCCCATTACGATACTGCCGATCGTGGCGCTGATGCTGAACCCCGCGATGCCGATCCGTTTGGGATCGATCTCGGGGCGCGTTTCGGCCCAGTCGATGAGGCGCCGGATGTCGTTCACGGTCGTCGCGATGCGCCGAGCGGAAGCGTCGATCTCGCGGAAGAACTCCTCTGCCGTCGCCGCCTTTGCCATGCGCTCCCAGTCGAAGAGGTCGCCCTCGCCCCGAAGAACAAGCACGTTCGTGTCGGCCCGAGAGTTCCAGACGGCGAGATGCAGCGCAAGGTTCTCGGGCGGAATGGACGAGCTGCCGTAGATCGGCACGACGATGACGAGCTTTTTCCTGCCCTTCGTCGTGCTCGCCAGATACTCGCCCGTAACGAGATTCCCCGGCTGGCCGTTCTCACCGAGCGACGGCAGGACGAAGGCGTACGCCTCGTACCATTCGCTGTCGCGCGCGGGAGTCCGGACGAGGCTCAGAGCAACGGGCCGCTTCTCGTAGCGGTACGCGGCGGGAAGCTCCGACGCCTTGGTCGGAGCTCCGACCCCTTGGCGTCGGAGCTCCGCCAGTACCGGACGGGCGAGGCCGGCGGAGACCGCAGGGCTGGTCCGCTCGAAGCTCACGCAACCGGCCGCTCCGGTAAGGGAAAGAATGGCGAGGAAAAGCCGCATGTGGCGTTCCACGGGCACCGCCTCCTTTCATAGATTGTGGCGTTCTGCCGCGAGGGTACCAAGAGGAATGTAGTTTGTAAACGTTGGCGCGACGCACACGAGCGTCAATATGATACAATTTAACTAAAGGTCAATTAATAAATTTACCTATGTACGATTACACAGAGATTCTCTTTTTGGTCGGTCGAGTGCTCTTCGGCGGCTACTTCGTGATGATGGGATTGAACCACTACATGAAGACGGGCATGCTTGGCGGTTACGCCCAGTCGAAGGGCGTTCCGATGCCCGCGTTCGCGGTCATGGGAAGCGGTCTCTTGCTCCTTGCGGGCGGACTCGGCGTACTCCTCGGCGCCTACGTGCCGTGGGCGGTCGCGGCGCTCGCGCTCTTCCTCGTACCCGTCTCCTTCAAGATGCACGCCTTCTGGGCGATACCCGACCCCATGGCGCGGATGGGCGACCAGGTGAACTTTATGAAGAACATGGCGCTTCTGGGCGCAGCGCTCATGCTCCTCATGATCCCCGGCCCCTGGCCCTTCTCGCTTTTCGGCTACTAAATTGACTCCGCGCGCGCAAAACCCCT
Source organism: uncultured Candidatus Saccharibacteria bacterium (assembly GCA_964429925.1). GTDB lineage: Bacteria > Patescibacteriota > Minisyncoccia > UBA6257 > CAYSDW01 > CAYSDW01. Next base: position 2,140 of record CAYSDW010000058.1, read on the forward strand.
ATACTTCCTCCGTATTCTGAACCGCATCAACAACCAGATCACCGCGCCGGAACTCCGCGTCTTGGACGAGCAAGGCCAGAATCTGGGGGTGCTTCCCCGGGAAAAGGCGCTCGAGATCGCGCGGGAGCGCGGTCTCGACCTTATCGAGATCGCGGCGCTCGCCCAGCCCCCGGTCGCGAGGATCATGAGCTTCGACAAGTTCCGCTACCTGAAGGCGAAGGAGTTCAAAAAGCAGCGGCGCGCCGAGAAGGGTCCCGAGCTCAAGCAGATCCGGATAAGCGCCCGCGCGGCGAAAAACGACCTCGAGATCAAAGCCCGCAAATTGAACGAGTTTCTCGACGAAGGCCACAAAGTGGAGATCATGATGGTGCTCCGCGGCCGGCATAAGAGCATGCAGGACTGGGCAAAGCAACGGATGAAGGAGTTCTTGACTATCATCGGCCCAAACCATAAAGTTATCGTCGAGCCGAAACCGGGCGGAAAGGGCCTGATCATGCAGGTCGGCCGCTAAAGCGATATGAAAAGAGCCGTCACGAAAAGAATTCGCATCACCAGGACCGGAAAGATCATGCGCCGTCACATGGGCGGGGATCATTTTCGCGCAAAGAAATCGGGCGGCGAGAAGCAGCGCAAGCGAAAATTTGCGCTCCTTGCAACCGGCCGGATATTAAGAAAGCTGAACACTCTATGACGCGCGTGAAACGGGGCGTTGCCGCTCACAAAAAAAGGGAACGACTCCTTAAATACACGAAGGGCTTCCGCTGGGGAAGAAAAAGCAAGAAACGCGCCGCGAAGGAAGCCCTGCTCCATGCCTGGAGCCATGCGTACCGCGGCCGGAAAGAGAAAAAGCGCGTCTATCGCTCGCTGTGGCAGACGCAGATCAACGCCGCTGCCCGCGAGAACGGCACGACCTACAGCCGCCTCATACACAACCTGAAAAAGCACAATGTGGCGCTCGACCGGAAAATGCTCGCCACGCTTGCCCAGCAAGACCCGGAAGCGTTCAAGAAACTCGCCGAGCTGCAGTAAAAGAAAGAAGAGCCCCAGGGCTCTTCTTTCTTTTACTCTTGCGCTTGCACGCTTTCGTTCGCATCCCGCGGCGGGATTGAAGGATGCGGCCCGCGAACCACCCCGTCAGCCCGTTTTAATATCTCCATGCTGTCGCGGTAGCGGCCCACGAGCTTCAATGCCTCGGCGAGCGTGAACCAGCCGTACCCCTCGTGTTCCGGGGAGAGAACAATGCGCGTCTGGCGCGTCTCCGCAAGATAAAAGGTCACCACCTTGAACACGCGCTCGTGCCGGCGGCGAAACTGATACCGTTCGTATTCTTTGAAGTTGCGGTACCACCTAAGATCGGCGAGCCGGAGGCCTGTTTCTTCGCGCAATTCGCGAATAGCCGCCTGGGCGCTCCGCTCGTTCACCTCAAGCTTCCCCTTGGCGAAGTTCCAATAGCCGTGGCCGTGGTACAGCAATAAAAACTTCGGCCCTTCCTTGGTCCGGCGGAAAACAATAAAGCCAGCAGATAGTTCCCTGCTCATCGAGTACGTTCAGTATACCCCGTATATCAACCTCAATCAACGTTGTTATTTCGTGCCATACGCGAAAATTCTCGTACGTATAAAAGCCATGGCGTTTATAGATACGACAATTTTATCATGCCGCGGAGCGGCATATTGAGGTTGTATTACGGGGTATACCTCTGTTTGCCGCCGTAAGGAACCGCAACTACAATGAGGGGAGCAATTACAGAAACGGAGGAGGCCATGACATTCGAAGAGCTCTTCCCTGAAGAACGCTATCCCGTCCGGCGGCGCACTTCTTTCGAAGTTCCCGGCAAGGGACTGGTCATGCACTCCGAGCTCTATTCGGAGCTTCCGCTCGAGGAGGGCGGCATGGAGCAGGCCATCGGCGAGTACTCGCGGGCGGCCTCCAAGGACGGAACGCTCGTGCTCGGCATCGCGAAGACGATCGACCCGGAACGCGGAACCGTCTACTATCTCGAACAGAGCGGAGCGCTCGTCCGCATCAACGCCGAAGAGGCAGAGCGCCTCCTTCGCAAGTTCGAACGCGCGTTCCAGGAGAAGTACGACACCATTATCGTTGACGAGGCGACCGCCGAGCTGATCGACGTCATGCTCAACCAGGCCCAGTGGGAATCGTTTTGAGAGCGGAGCGTGAGAGCAAACGAAGCTTGGTAGCAAAAGAGGCGCGCACTGCGCGCCTCTTCTCTATTTCCCTTTTTTTAGCATCTTCCGCATCTTCTCAAGCGGCCAAGCGTTCACGATGTCGTTCTTTGTCGCCCAGCCCCGCCTGGCCTGGGCGATGCCGACCTCGAGATATTTGAAGTGCCGGACGGAGTGCGCATCGGAGTCGATGGACATTCGAACGCCCGCCTTGACGCACTTTCGGACGTATTCGTCTTTGATGTCGAGCCGGTCCGGGTAGGCGTCGATCTCGAGCACCGTGCCGGTGCGCTTGGCCGCTTGTATGATCGCGTCAACATCGAGTTCGATCGGCTCGCGTTTCTGGATCACGCGCGTCGTGAGGTGGAAGATGATGTCCACGTGCGGGTTCTCCATGGCGCGGATGATGCGGCGCGTTTCTTCCTCGCGCGAGAGGTTGAAGTGGCTGTGCACCGCGGCGCCCACCACGTCGAGCTTCTTCAGGACCTCGTCTTTGATGTCGAGCGACCCGTCTTTCCCAATATTCACCTCCGCGCCCTTCAAAATCGCGATCGTATGCCCGGCGCGCCTCAAGGCGGCGTTCGCCTTGTCGATCGCCTCCATCTGCTTCATGAGCTTCTTCTCGTCCGCGCCGCCCGTCATCGC
>CAYSDW010000059.1:0-4670 GCA_964429925.1 uncultured Candidatus Saccharibacteria bacterium
TCCACGTCGGGGAGGAGACGGCGCACGTCTTAGCGCGGGCGCTCAGACAGGCGCGCTCGCCCCTCGATGTTCTGCGCTGGGGCGAGGCGCTCTCGGCAGGCGACCTCGAAGTTCTGCCCGACGTCGGTCCCGTGGTTTCGCGAAGCATCGCCGGATATTTCAAGGAGCGGCGCAATCAAGAGCTGCTCAAGAAACTCGCGCATGCCGGCGTATCGTTCGTCGCGGCCGCGCACGCGGGCAAAAAACTTGCCGGGAAGATGTTCGTTTTCACGGGAACTCTGACGTCGCTGGAGCGGAACGACGCGAAGGAGCGCGTCCGCGCCCGCGGCGGGGAGGTTTCGGAGTCGGTGAGCAAAAAGACCTCCTACGTGGTGGCGGGAGATGAGCCGGGTTCGAAGCTTGAACAGGCGAAGAAGCTCGGTGTTCCGATAATTGACGAAGAGGGATTCTTGAAGTTAATTAAGTAGGCCATGCCTTCTCCGATAACAAAAAAGACGCTCGAATATCTCGCCGGCCTTGCGCGCCTCAAGCTCGACGGGCGTTCGGAAGGGAAGCTTCTTGCCGATCTCGAGCGCATCCTCGGCTATTTTGTCGAGCTCAAGGAGGTTCCGACCGAGGGGGTTGTGCCCATGACGGGAGGAACGAAGCTTCACGACGCAACGCGCGGCGACGGCGAACTATTGGACGATGATCTAGGCAAGGGCGTAGCGGAGCTCCCTTCCAAAGACAAAAAAGACGGCTTTCTTAAGATTCCCAACGTTTTTTAAGGATCTATATGCACCTCCACGACCTCACTATCGGGACGATACGGCAGGGATTGCTTGCAAAGGAGTTCCGCGCGCTTGAACTCGTGCAGGACTATTTTAAGTTCATCCGGGAAAAAGACCGCTCGATCGGGGCTTTTCTCCGGCTGAACGAGGAGGAGGCGCTTCGCGCCGCCGAAGAGACGGATCTCGCGATCGCCAAAGACGAACCGATCCCGCCTCTCTCCGGCGTCCCCGTGGCGCTTAAGGACAACATGCTTATGGAGGGCGGGATCACGACCGCGGGTTCTAGGATCCTCGAAACGTATCGCGGCGCGTATGACGCAACGGTGGTGCGGAAACTTCGAGAGGCGAAAGCGGTGATCGTCGGCAAAACGAATCTCGACGAATTCGCGATGGGCTCCTCCACCGAAAACTCCGCGTTCCAGCGAACGGTCAATCCGCACGACCCGGAACGCGTTCCGGGAGGTTCTTCGGGAGGTTCTGCGGCCGCGGTGGCGTCTCACATGGCCGTCGCGGCGCTGGGTTCGGATACGGGCGGCTCCATCCGCCAGCCGGCCTCCTTATGCGGCGTGGTGGGCATGAAGCCGACCTATGGCAGCGTGTCCCGCTACGGCCTCATAGCGATGTCCTCGAGCTTGGACCAGATAGGGCCGCTTGCGAAGACGGTCGAGGACGCCGCCCTGCTCTACGACGCGATCAGGGGATATGATCCGCATGATGCGACGAGCGTGCATGCCAAGGAAGAACCGGCGCCCGCGTTCGAAGAATTGCGGAAGCTCACGATCGGCTTGCCGGAAGAGTATTTTGCCGGAGGACTGGAGGCGGAAACAGAGGCGGCGGTCGCAGCCGCGATCGAAAAGTTCAAGACCCTCGGCGTTTCGGTGAAGAAAGTTTCTCTGCCGCACACGAAGTACGCGCTCTCCTGCTACTACATCATCATGCCCGCGGAGGTGAGCGCGAACCTTGCCCGCTTTGACGGCATCCGCTACGGAACGCGTCCCGAGAGCGCGAAGGACCTTCTCGATATCTATACAAGAACGCGGGGCGAAGGATTCGGGCCGGAGGTAGAGCGCCGCATCATTTTGGGAACCTTCGTGCTCTCCTCGGGCTACTATGACGCGTACTATGCGAAGGCGCAGAAGGTGCGCGCCTTGATAGCGCAGGATTTCGAGAATGCGTTCCGCGAGGTGGACGTGCTCCTCACGCCCGTTTCACCGACCCGCGCGTTCAAGTTCGGAGAAAAGACGGATGACCCCTTAAAAATGTATCTCTCGGACATCTTCACGATACCGGTTAATCTGGCGGGCTTGCCGGGCATCTCCATTCCCGCCGACCGCTCCCTGCCGCTCCCGGTCGGCTTCCAGCTCATCGGGCGGCCGTTCCGCGAGGCGGACATCCTTGGCCTGGGGAAGCTCTACGAACGTCTATGAATTTCGAATGGATAGTTGAATATCTTTTTGCGGCACGGGAGTTCCTGGGAGATTTTTTTGCTTCGAATCTCGGCGTATTGCAGCTCGTCTCCCTGTTCGTTTCAGCGGCCCTCTTTGCGGGGATCGTCTATGTCATCGCCAAGCTGCATCTGGTCGGGGCGGGCATGGAGAAGCTCTCGGAGGTCATCGGCAAGAAGGACCTTTCGCGGAGAAGGTCCGTGAGGGCCTGGCAGCGAGTGGAGCAAAGGATGGCCTTGGGCGACGAGGCGCAGGTGAAGCTCGCGGTCATCGAGGCCGACAAGATCCTCGACGAGATACTCAAAATGGCCGGATTGCGGGGAGAGACGATGGCGGACCGCCTGAAGAAACTCACCCCGGCACAGCTCTCGAACATCGAGAACGTCTGGCAGGTGCACAAGATACGCAATCGCATCGTCCACGAGCCGGATTACCACCTCGCGCACGCCGATGCCGCATACGCGGTTGATATCTACCGCGTAGCGCTTAAAGAGCTGGGCTTGATTGACTAGCCGTCTCGATTTTCTTACGCTTGAAGGCATATGGCAGAAAGAATGCCGGTTTCAAGCGGGCCCGAAGACCGCGTCCCCTCAGCGCTTGAGGCGGGGCTGAAACGCCGGGGCATCGAGCCCCTCGAGGAGAAGAAGCCCGAAGAGGAAGAGCATAAGGAGGCGGGCGAGCTTAAGACAAGCTTAGAGATCGCCACCGAGCGGGCGTCAAAAGTTGCTGTTGCCGAGGGAGCCAAAAAAGAAGTGGCTTCTGCTCTCGAACGAGAGCAGTTAGAGAAGCGCCTTGAGGAGACGCGCGCCGAGTTTTTAAAGACCGAGAAGGAGTACGGGGATGGCACCCGGGCGTCGGACGAGCTTGGGGACCGCTACTACGACGCGCGCGACGCCTACGAGCGCGCCCGCGCCGAGTATGTTGCCGAGGATGTCCTGAAATACGTCCATGAGGAGACGGAGATCTTGGAGCAGCGCGCCGAGGCGGGGGAGACGAAGGGCGTTTTCGAAAAACTCCACGGCGCCTGGAAGTGGCTGTCGGAAAAGAACATGGGCAAGGTCTGGGACCCCGAGAACCGCATTCTGAAGGTTGGGGCGCGGATGGTGAACCTTCGTACGGCCATTTCGGGCGCGCTCATCGGGGCGGCTTGGATGATCCCGGGCGCGCAGGTAGGGGTGCTCGCGGCTCGGCAGACGCTCGCCGGCGCCGGTGTGGCGTTCCTGGCGTATGATCTTCAGCGAAAATATGGCGAGGTGAAGGCGGCCGACGTTTCGAAGCTCGAGGAACTCTCGCCGCAGGAGGTGGCGGAGAAGTTCCACGCGCTTACCGCGCTCGCGAAACTCAAGGGCTCGTGGGACGGCATGGAGGGCGCGCGCGAAAAGCTCCGCGAGCGCTACGAACGCGATATGGCCATTGCGGTGGCATGGGGCATGGATCTCCAGGGGTATACGTGGGAGTTGGCGGAACAGGAGCAGAAGAAAGAAAGCGCCAGAAAGTGGCGGGCAGTGGGCGCCGGGGTCCTGGGCGGCTTGGGGCTGGCAGGACTTCGCCATTTCGCTTTCGGTTTGGATGTGGCGGCTGGCGTAAGGGCGCCCGCACCCGGATTGCCGCCGGTGCACGAAGGAATGGCGCCTCCGCTTGGCGAGAATCTTCCGCCGGTGCACGAAGGGATGACGCCCATGCCCGGCGAAGATGCATCGAAGATCACCGCCGCCATAAGCGCAAGCGAGGCGATAAAGAACGCCACGGAATTCTCCATACCGTTCCAGCCCGGCGAGTCGCCCCTTCATGAGGCGCGGAAGGCGCTCGCGCTCTACCTTTCCGAGGACGAATCCCAAGCGTTCCGCGCGCTCACTCCCGCGGAGAAGTTGTGGGCCGAGGAGCGGCTCTGGAAGCTTACCCAGGAACAGCTGAAGGCCGCGGGGGCCCTCAAGGACGTGTGGCAGCCGGGCGACGCGATACCCTTCAAGAAGGGCGCGATCCAGCAGGCGCTCTCGGAGCTTCAGCAAAAGTTCGGTTCGCCGGACAAGCTCAAGGCGCTTGAGGAAAATCTCAAGGATTACACGGGGAAGGTGGATTGGAAGCGCTACGCGGTCGCGGCGGGCCACGGCGCGTGGGAGGGCGATACGGGCGTGAGATTCCGCGTCAGCACGGCCGATATTCTCCGCGAACCGAAGGCGAACGAGCGGATGCTCGATGCACTGCTCGAAGAGGCGCGCCGCTATCCGGACCTTACCGTTCCCGGCGAAGAAGCAGGGGCAGTGTTGAGCGTTCCGGGCGGAGGGGCGGCCGTCTCGTTCGAGGACGGAGCGATTGTTTCGGCCGAAGAAGCCGCGCGGCTTGATCTCGTAAAAGACAAGCTGGCCGAAACGCTCTCCGGTCTCGATGCGGAGGAGTACAACGCGGTTCGCACGATGCGCGTTTCCGATCTCCTCAAAAAGAGCTTTTGGCAGCT
>CAYSDW010000060.1:0-4611 GCA_964429925.1 uncultured Candidatus Saccharibacteria bacterium
CGCTCTTCGCGGCTCCGAGGATCTTCTCCTGCTCCGGATCGCTGTAGGCATAGCGCGCCTCCTTGCCGTGCTGAATGCGGTAGAGCGGCGGCTGGGCGATATAGAGATGCCCGCCTTCGATGATCTTCGGAAAGTGCCGGTAGAAAAGCGTGAGAAGAAGCGTCCTGATATGCGAGCCGTCCACGTCGGCGTCCGTCATGAGAATGATCTTGTGGTAGCGCAGGTCCTCGAGATTGAACTCTTCCGCGATCGCGGTGCCCAGAGCGACCACGAGCGCGCGTATCTCCTTCGAGGAGAGCATCTTGTCGATGCGCGATTTTTCCACGTTCAGGATCTTGCCGCGCAAGGGCAAGATCGCCTGAATGCGGCGGTCGCGGCCCTGTTTGGCGCTGCCGCCCGCGCTGTCGCCCTCGACGATGAAGAGCTCGGATTCGGCGGCGTTCCGCGAGGTGCAGTCGGCCAGTTTGCCGGGGAGCGTGAGCCCCTCGAGCGCCCCCTTCCGGAGCACGGTTTCCTTGGCCGCCTTGGCGGCTTTTCTGGCCTTGGCCGCCAAAAGGCACTTCTCGATGATCTTCCGCGCGTCCGCCGGCCGCTTTTCGAGGAACTCCTTCAGGGCCTCGCTCACTACGGATTCCACGGCGGTGCGCGCCTCGGGGCTGCCCAGGCGGGCCTTTGTCTGCCCCTCGAACTGCGGCTCGCGAAGCTTCACGGAGACGACCGCGATCAGGCCCTCGCGAACGTCGTCGCCGGTCAGGTTCTCTTCGCTCCCCTTGAGGTAGCCCTCGGAGCGGCCGAAGTCGTTCAACGTTCTCGTGAGCGCGGTCCTAAAGCCGGTCAAGTGCATGCCGCCGTCCGGGGTGTGGATGTTGTTCGCAAAGCTCATCTCTTTGATCTCAATGTCGTCCGTGTAGAGGAACGCCGCTTCCACCTCCACCTTGTCGGCCTGCTTGTCCACGTAGAAGACGTTGTCGTGGAGCATGAGCGCCTTCCGGCTTAGATACTTCACGAAGGACAGCAGGCCGCCGTCGAACTGGAACGCGTAGTATTCGGGTACGTCGTCCCGCGTGTCGATAAGCTCGATCCTGATCCCCTTCGTGAGATAGGCGCGTTCGCGAAGCCAGTCGGCTATCCGCTTCCGGTCGAATTGTATCGTCTGGAAGATCTGCGGGTCCGGCTCGAAGGTTACCGCCGTGCCCGTTTCTCCGCAGTTTCTTATCTTCTTTACCTTCGCCTTCGGCTTCCCCCGCACGTATTCCTGGACGTAAAGGCCGCCCTCGCGGCACACCTCGACCCGGAGCAAAGAAGAGAGCGCGTTCACCACCGAGACGCCGACGCCATGCAGGCCGCCCGCGACTTTGTACGATTCGCCGCCGAACTTGCCGCCAGCGTGGAGCGTGGTCATGACGGTTTCGAGCGCGGAAACCTTGGTCTGCGGATGGATGTCCACGGGGATGCCGCGGCCGTCGTCCATGACCGTCACCTTATGCCCCGGCAAAAGTTCGACGCGCACCTTCTTGGCGTAGCCGGCGAGCGCCTCATCGGTCGAGTTGTCCACGACCTCCTGGATCAGATGATGCAAGCCGTCCACGCCCGTCGAACCGATATACATGCCGGGGCGCTTCCGCACCGGTTCGAGGCCTTCGAGTACGTAAATGTCCTTGGCCTGGTACGAACCGCCCTGATTCTCCTTCGTTTTTTGCTCTTTCTGCTTTTCTTCCTTAGCCATCGGGATTAAAAAAAGCCGCTTCGTTTCGTGCCGTTTTTATGCTCAAAAGCGGGCCTTTCTATGCCTTAAGGATAGCACGAAACGGCCCCGAAAGAAAGGCCAAAACAGCCCCAAAGGGGGCTCCGGAATCAGCGTATTTCCGCCCCAAACTGCTTCGCGGTCTCTTCCACGATCTTTTCCTCCAGAGGCGCCACCTCGTCGCTTACAAGCGTTCGCTCGTTGCTGCGATACACGATGCGGTAGGTATAGCTTGTCTTGCCGATGCCGAACTTTTCCGCGTTCTCGTACTTATCGAGCAACGACACCTCTTCGACCAGATCGCCGCCGATGTCCCTGATAAGGTCAAAGTAGTTGTTGGGAACGAAATCGTTATCAACAAGGAACGAGATGTCCCTGACGATGGGCGGATATTTGCTCACCTCCTTGTACGCGTTCCCCAGTGTGAGCTGGCGCTTTACCCGTTCGTCCCCGGACCATAGCAAACGGATGTCCGGCAGAGCCATGCTTATGATCGCAAGACGCTCCAGGCCGAACCCGAACGCCCAGCCGTTGTAGCGCTCGGGGTCGACGCCCAGGTTCTTGAGAACGCTCCCCTTCACCACCCCGCTCCCCAGCACCTCGATCCACTTGCCATCCTTCTCTATCTCCATCTCCAAGCTGGGATCCGTGTACGGGAACTTGTCCTCATTGAAGCGGTACTTTACGTCCTTGCCGAAGACCGCTCTGGCTATCTCGATCAGCACGTTCTGCAGGTCCTCCGTCGTAATGATCTTTTCTTCCTTTCTGCGCAGATACCACCCGTCCATCTGGTGGAAGACGTTCATGTGGTGCCGGTCTATCTCATCCTTGCGATATACTTTCCCGTACGACAACGCCCCGACGCCCTCCCCCTTTTCTATCTTTTCTTTGACCGCGGCTTGCTGCAGCCAGTAGTACCACATGACCGTGGTATGGGTTCGCAGGATATGGTTCTCGTCCACGTAATAGGTGTCGGACCTGGAGCGAGCCGGGTGGTCTTTGGGGAAATCAAAGAGGTCGAAGCTGACGTCCGCGGGCACGATCTCCGGGACCTGAATGACGTCAAAATCGGCGAAATCCTTGAGACGCGCGATGCGCTCTGCGAGTTCATGGATGGGACTTCCGGTCGTCCGGGACAGGTCGGGCATCGCAAGAAAGCGCTTGATCCTCGCGCTTTCAGGGTCGCGTTTTTTCTCGAGCTCTGCCCGTAACGCTTCTTCTTGTTCCGATCTGACAGTTATTTCCATGGGGTTCGTGGTGCCGGCGGCAGGGATCGAACCTGCGACCTAGGGCTTATGAGTCCCTCGCTCTGCCACTGAGCTACGCCGGCGATTGTTTGATTAAAGCTTGTTGCGGGGGTAGGAATTGAACCTACTACTACAAGGTTATGAGCCTCGCGTGCAACCGTTACACTTCCCCGCGAAACGTACAATACCTGAAATTCCTGCAAAAATCAAATACAATGAAGATAATGCGCATCGCCATTCTCGGGTTTGGGAGCGAGGGCCAGGCCATGCTTCGCGCCCTCAAACGCGACCCTGCCTATCGCTCGGCGGAAATCACAATTCTCGACCGGAACAAGAAGGCGCCGATCCCTAAAGGCGTGCGCGCCATCCTCGGTCCCGGCTATCTCGACAAGCTCTCAAGCTTCGACATTACCTTCCGCACGCCCGGTTTTCCCTACATGAATGCGAAGCTCCAGGCGGCGCGGCGGAAGGGCGTCGAGGTTTCGAGCGTCACGCGCTATTTCTTTGAGCGCGTCCCCTGCCCCGTTATCGGCGTGACCGGCACCAAAGGCAAGGGCACTACGACCACGCTCCTCTGCGAGATACTCAAACGCGCGGGGCGCGGCGTATATCTTGCCGGGAACATCGGCCTGCCCGCCGTGGCGCTTCTCCCTCGGCTCCGCAAGAACGACCTTGTCATCCTCGAGCTATCGAGCTTCCAGCTTCAAGACCTCGACCGCTCGCCCCGGGTCGCCGGAGTGCTCGATATCTTCCCCGATCATCAGGACGCGCACCGCGACATGAAGGAGTACGTCGAGGCGAAGAGCCGCGTCGCGAAGAACCAGAAGCCGGGCGACCGCGTCTTCTTCTTTGCCGACAACGGCTGGAGCCGCTGGGTAGCAAAATTCGGCAAGGGCAAGAAGATCGCGGTCGAACCAGCGAAACCGTCCTTCATCTCCCCCTCCGACATGGCCATGCCGGGCGCACACAACTTCCGTAACGCCGTAATGGCCTCGACGATCGCGGCTTCCCTCGGCGTGTCCAGGGAGACCATCCGCGCCGCCGTGCGTGCCTTCCGCGGCTTGGAGCACCGGCTTGAGCTTGTCCGCGAAGTTGGGCGAATCCGCTTCTACAACGACTCCGCCTCGACGAACCCCGACACCGCCGCCGCGGCCTGCCGCTCGTTCGAAGACCCGGCCGTGCTCATCGCGGGAGGAAAAGACAAGAACCTGGACTACGCCCCGCTCGCGGAAGCGCTAAAGAGTTCTGCCGTAGAACATGTGGTGCTTTTTGGAGAGAACCGGGAAAAGATACGCAGAGCGCTCGCCTTCGTGCCCATACCGCTTGAGTTTGCGGCCTCGCTCGAAGAAGCGGCAGAAAGCGCCTATCGTGCAGCGCGGCTTTTCTCCTCTCAACGCTCGGCTGTTATCTTCTCCCCCGGCGCGGCGAGCTTCGACATGTTCAAGAACTACAAAGACCGCGGCGAGCGGTTCAAAAAGGTCGTGATGCGGCTCAAAACAGATAAAAAGTGATAAAGAAGATCAAAGGCAAGTACGTTGTCCTTTCCGAGACTACCGGCCGCAGTTTCGGCTCCTACGACACCAAAGAAGAAGCCGAGCGGCGCCTCCGGCAGGTGGAGTA
>CAYSDW010000061.1:0-4494 GCA_964429925.1 uncultured Candidatus Saccharibacteria bacterium
GTATACCAAATGGGAAGCCCCGCCGGCGGCGGGGCTTCAAACGCTATATCGTGCTCGCGCGCTTCGCCACATCGAAGTCCGTCTTCATCACCCGCGAGGCGAACCACACGGGGGTCGTTCTGCCCTGGGGCGGCTCTTCGAGAGCCTTGGCCCAGTCCTCGAGCGCCTCCGTGGCGGCGAGCGAAATGCTCACGATAACCGCAACAATGCCGTCCTTCTCGACCTTGCCTCCGAGCCGGGGCTGGCGGCCGTTCATCTTGAACTGGCTCACGTACGCGATGGCGTCCGCCACCTTCACGCCCCCCTTGAAGACCACGATCAGGGTGTCCGGCTCGTAGGACTCGATGCGTCCGCACCCCAGGCACCGCCGCTCCATATTCCCGCCGGTGATCCGCTGCGCTTGGTCGCGGCACGGCCCGCCGTAGCGGTCCTTGTGGGCTGGAAGCTCTTCCTTTTTCCCTGGAAGCTTGTCGGGAGGCATACGAACCTCCTCGGGGTTCTGAATATGAAAATCTGCTGTCCCCACCCTACCACGCCCCGTAATACAACCTCAACTTGCCGCAGCGGCATAACCACTATGACGTTAGGCACAAGAACAGCAATTCCCAACATGTCAAGCCGATGCCGGCTACAAACCTCTTATAACGGTTGAGGTTGATGTACGGGGCACGGAAGCCCCGAGGAAATCTACGCCAGGCGATCCAAGAAGAAGATAACAAGGCCGAGCGCCATAAAGACGGCCGAGACGATCCAAAAGCGCATGGTAACCTTCGTCTCCGGCCAGCCGAGTGCCTCGAAGTGATGATGAATGGGCGTCGAAAGGAACACTTTTCGCTTGAGGATCTTTTTGCTCGCAAGCTGAGCGATGACCGAAACGGATTCGATGACCAGGATGATGCCGAAGAACGGCAGAAGGAGTGCGGTGTTCGTGAGCATCGCGATGATGCCCAGCGTGATGCCGAGGGACATCGAGCCCGTGTCGCCCATAAAAAACTGCGCCGGATAAATGTTGTACCAGAGGAACGCGAGCAAACTGCCTATCGTCACGCCGCCAAAGACGGCGGGATCGTATCGTCCCAGCGCGAACGCGACCACCGTGAGCGCGCCGAAGGCGAAGAGCGATACCCCGCCCAAAAGGCCGTCCAAGCCGTCCGTTTCGTTCGCGGAGAACGCCGTCGCCACGATGATGAACATGAAGATGGGCACGTAGAGCCAGCCGACCGCGAGCGTCCCGAAGAACGGCACGTAGAGAAGGTCGAACCCGAGCCGATAGTAGAACCACCAGGCCCCGACGGCGGCGATCGCCGCGTAGAGCACAAGCTTGTGCCGCACCTTGAGGCCGCCCCCTTTGCTGCCGATCTTTAAGACGCCCAGCCAGTCGTCGGCAAGGCCGATCACCGCCGCGATGAGCATGGCCGCGAGCGGCAAATAGGTTTGCGCCCGGTCCACGAAGTTCAGGAACGTCCAGAATCCGTCGAAAAGCGCGTCCAAAAAGAGAACCACGAGCGCGAGGCCGAGCGTGGTGGCCCAAACGATGATGCCGCCCATCGTGGGCGTGCCCGCCTTTTTTTGATGCAAGGAGGAGAAGATCGGCGCGGACTCGGCGGCGCGGATCTGCTTCGAGACGTGAAACCGCTTCAGGAGCCGCACCAAAAGGGGCGTCGCGGCCATCGCGATCATGAACGAAAGCATCGAAAGGCCGAGTACGCGCGCCACCTGCAAAAATTCTATGTCCGGGCTACCTGGCATACGATTTTTTTACCCACTCAAAAAGTTTCTCGGTCTCGCCGAACCGGTCTCCGGTCCCCAGAACAATGATGACAACCGGCCGGTGAAGGTAGGAGAAGATGGAAACAAGGTTGCCGCCCGCCTCGTCGGTATAGCCGGTCTTCCCTCCCAGAAATTCCGCCCGGCCGGAGAAGGCGTTGATGCTCGTAAGCGTGCGCACGGCCCCCGAGGAAAGCTCTTGTATCTTCGTTTCTTTGCTTTGCGCGACGGCAAGAATGTCGGGATGATCCTTATAAATAAAAGCGGCGAGCTTTCGCAGGTCTTCGGGGCTCGACTGGTCGAGCGACGAGATCCCCGTCGGGTCGGCGAAGTTGGTCTGGATCATATCCAGACCCTGGGCGACCGCGTTCATCTTTGCTATGAAACCCTTCCGGCCGTAATGCTCCGCAAGCGCCTCCGCGGCGTCGTTCGATGAGACGGCGATGGCGGCGCGCATGAGATCCCGCGCCATATACTTCTCCCCTGCTCCGAAGCCGCCGGCGGGACCATCGGCGGCTATGGCCGCCTCGCTCATCAGAACCGGCTTCTCCGTTCCGATCTCGGTTTTCGCAACGACCGCGGTCATGAGCTTGGTGAGCGACGCGATCGGCCAGCGCTGGTAGGGATTCAGCGCGAAGAGTTCCTGACCCGTTTGGAGATCGGCCGCCAATGCCGCGCGCACCTGGAGTTCCGGCACCGCGACCGCAGAGGTGCGGAGAAAAGCGCCGGATGGAGCGTCGGCCGCCGCAACCGCCGTCGCGCGAGAAGGCGCCTGCGCCAAGGGCGGCGTCTGCGCTTCCTCCGTGAGAGGCGCCGCCATCACCTGGGCCAAACTTGTCACCTGCACCTCGCGGCCGCTGTTCTCGCCGCTCATCCGGTTCGCGTCCCGCCCGATGAACAGCACGAGTCCCAGGAGCACGATGGCGAACAAAAATTTGTGAGCGTTTTCCTCCGGCATGCCCAGTATATCAACTTCCAGTATATGAGCTTCGCTCTTTTATCGGTTTAAAGCCAGTAACCATACTCAATTTTATTCTTAAAACCACGAATTTCGTACCGCAGAAGAATGCGCTGGAGGTTGTATTACTGGGCATGGTCTATTGGACGGTTTCTGATGGTTCCGGTTCCGCGGCCGCTGCGGCAGGAGCCGCTTCCTGGGGCGCCGCAGACGGATTCCTGAAGGCGTCGATGAGATCGCGATACTTCTTCGCGTCCGGCAGGTCGTCCGCCCTCCCCATGCCCAGTTGGCGCAGGAGGTCGAAACTCGCTTCGTAGAGATAAGCGTTCGCGCGCTTGGGGTCGGGTTCGCGCGTAATGAGACCGCGCAAAAGGAGCGAGCGGAGCATAAAGGTGGAGTTCACGCCGCGAATGTATTCTATCTCGGCTCGCGATATGGGTCCCGCGTACATGACGATCGCCAGGGTCTCAAGCGAGGCGGGCGTGAGGGCTTCGGCAAACTCCTCTTTCACAAAGTCCTCGATAAGCTTGGTCTGCGCGGGCTTGGTGGCGAGCTGAACCGCTTTTTCGGTGCGCACGAGGGCAAGCCCGCGCCCCGCCGCTTCGTAGTCCGCGGCAAGCGCATCGAGCGCCGCCTTGGCGGCATCGGGTTCTATCTCCAGGGTCTTCGCAAGACGCTTCAGCTCGAACGGCTCGCCATAGACAAAAAGCAGCGCTTCTATTGCTGCTTTGAGTTCCTGCGGGTCTGAATGATGCGGTGCGGCCATGAAACGCAAAAAAGATAACGTGCCTACGATGAGGCCTCTGGTTTACTGATCATTATATCCGAAAAATGCTCCGATTGGTCAATATGCAGAAGACGGTCTTTCGCGAGATGAAGGAGCGCGAGAAAGAGGACGATGATCTCCTCGCGCGAACGATTGAGTGCGATGCTCCTAAAGCTCTCGCTCATGCCGGCGGTGATGCGCCGGCCGAGCTCCGCGATCTTTTCCTCGAGCGTAATGACGATGCGCCGCACGGTCTGCGCCTCGGGGAGCGCCTCTTTGAGGGTTTTGGCGAGTTTGTCGAGGGCAAGGACGAGCTTCGTGAGGGCAAGCCCCGGCGGCGGGTAGAACACGACCGGCCGGTTCATAAAAAGCGGGCGCGAGAACATCGGCTTCCGTTTTGCCCACAACTTCTCCAGTTCCCTGGCGCCCTCCTTGAACTCTTTATAGAGCCGGAGGCGCGTCTCGAGGTCTTTGACGTCCTCGCGCTCCTCCTCCGTAAGCTCGAGGTTCGGAAGGAGCGCCCGTGATTTGATAAGCAAGAGCCGGGCCGCCACCACCAGGAAGTCCGCTAGCACTCCCCGGTCCACGCGCTCGAGAGTTTGCGTGTACGCCAAAAAATCTGCGGTTACCTGCGCCAAACTGACCTCCGTTATCTCGAGCTTCTGCTCCTCGATAAGCTCAAGGAGCTTGTCCATGGGGCCTCGGAACTTCTCGAGCGTGAGTTCGTAGCGAGCTTCCAGCATTGCGCTTCAGTTTATCACGTTCCGGCGCGCTTTGACGAAGGTTTTCGCGTATGATATACCCCCATCAGCAACTCAACATGCGCGTACGCGCAGAAGGAGGAGGCCGTGACCACGCTCAAGACGTTCGTCCGTAACGCGATCAACGTCCTCGCCGCCCTGCTTCTCGTCGCTCTGGCCGCCGGGATCGGCTTTTTCGGTCCCATCACCCGCGCCGCCTTCGGCGAGACCGCGGCCCAGTCCGTTTCGCTCGTCGAGATCGG
>CAYSDW010000062.1:0-4481 GCA_964429925.1 uncultured Candidatus Saccharibacteria bacterium
AAAGTTCCGCAGTGCGAGATACTTAATGCGCCAACCGGGCCGGAGTTCCAGGCGTTCGTGGGGCAGGAGGCCGCGCGGCGCGGCATCAAGCTCGAGCCGGCGGTCATGCGCGCGATCGAGCGCGCCTCGGGCGGAGACACCTGGTGGATCGCGACCGAACTCGACCGCGTGGCGCTTCTTGGCACGGCAACCGTCACGCTCCAGGACGTTCCCGAACTCGATCTTGAGGCGGCTGGCGTCGAAGGGCTTCTTTATGAGTTTTGTTCGTTCTCGCGGAGCGCCCGCCTCGCGGCCCTCGAGAAGCTCTCTCGGCGCCGGCACGATCCGGGAATGATCTTTAACCGTCTGGCATACCGCGATGCGAAAAAACTGCCGGTCTTTGCCGACTACGATGTGCTCGTGAAGAGCGGCAAGCTGGATTACGAGGAGGCCTTGCTTGCTCTCGCCATCGCGTGAGCTAATCGCGATTTAAGGCGGCTCGCCGTATTCTTCTTGATGAGGTTCGCCTTCGCGCTTTTGTCGAGCGCTTTCTGGACCTGCGGGAGGAACGCACCTGCTTCGCTGAACTTCTTTTGAGCAACAAGCTTGCGGTACTGCTTTATCGCCTTTTTAAGCGTTTCCCGTCCTTCGCGGTTCGTCACGCGCCTGCGAACGTTCTTTCGGGCTTCCTTTTTGGCGCTTTTGGTGATCGGCATACCAAGAGATAGTAACTAGTAACTAGTAAATAGTAAATAGGGAAGAGGAAATAGTATACTAAGGGCACATGATCTACTCTCTTCAGGGTACGCTTACCGCGGTTAAGGAAAACTTTGCGGTCGTGGAAACGGGCGGCCTTGGGTTCAAGGTGCATTGTTCGCCGGCCGCCCGGTCCAAGCTCCCGCCGCCCGGGAGCAGCGTGAAGTTGTTTTGCTTTCTCTACGTGCGCGAGAACGCGCTCGACCTCTACGGCTTCCTTGCGGAGGACGAGCTGAAACTCTTCGAGCTTTTGAACTCGATCAGCGGCGTAGGACCGAAGTTGTCGCTCGGCATTTTGAGCGTTTCCGAGACGAAGTACGTGCGTGCCGCGATCAAGGAAGGGCGGACCGAACTTCTGACCAAGGCCTCGGGTGTCGGCAAACGGACCGCGGAGCGCATCATTTTGGAGCTGAAGAACAAGGTTGAGGTCGCGGGCGCCAAGGAGGCGGTGCGAGCGATGGAGGCCGAAACGGACCTTGAGGAAACGCTCACCGCGCTCGGCTACTCAAAGTCGCAGGCGCGGAGGGCGGTCGAGAAAATTCCAGCTTCCGCGAAGGAGTTCGAAGCGAAGCTGCGCGAGGCCCTTAAGGTTCTGAAGAAGTGATGCGGCCTCTCCGCTCCATCTGGCATTTCGCGTGGGCGCTGTTTTCCGCCGCCTCCTACGGTTTTCCTTCGCGGCGGCTTACGGTCGTCGGGATCACCGGAACGAAGGGCAAGTCGACCACGCTTGAGCTCTTAAGCGGCATGTTCGAGGAGGCAGGCGTTCGGACGGCGCTCTTGTCCTCGGTGTACGTCAAGGTTGGCGCGGATCGGAAGCGGAACCTTACCGGCAACTCGATGCCGGGCAGGGGTTTCATCCAACGCTTTCTGCGCTCCGCGGTTCGCGCGGGATGCCGCTTTGCGCTCGTCGAGGTGACCTCGCAAGGCGTTCTTCAGCACCGTCACCGCTTCATCACGTTCGATGCCGCCGGCATTACGAACCTCGCGCCGGAGCACATCGAGGCGCACGGCTCATTCGAGGCCTACCGCGACGCGAAGCTCGCTTTTTTCCGGGCCGTTGCGCGCTCTTCGCGCGCACCGCGCCTCTTTGTCAGGGAAGACGATGATGCGGTCTCACCGTTCGCCGCCGTAGCTCCCGGCATCACCACCCGTTTTGCGCTCGAGGAGACCCTTATGCCGCCCGGCGCCTTGGGCGAGGTGAATGCGGAGAACGCCGCGCTCGCCGCGGCTATCGCGCGTTGGTTCGGCGTGCCGGAGGAAGCGATCGGGAGCGCGCTCCGGAAGTTCCGCGGACTGCCGGGCAGGATGGAATTCGTGCAAAAGGAGCCGTTCGGCGTTGTTGTGGATTACGCGCATACCCCCGACTCGCTCACCAAGCTCTATGCCGCGCTTCGAAAGGACTACAGCGGGCTCGTATGCGTCTTGGGTTCCGCGGGCGGTGGCAGGGACAAGTGGAAGCGGAGCGCGATGGGAACCGTCGCGGCAACGCACTGCCGTTTCGCGGTCTTGACCGATGAGGATCCGTACGACGAGGATCCGGCGGCTATTATTGATGACGTGGAGCGCGGGTTCAAAGACAGGAGCTTTTCCGCGTACGAAAAGGTGCTTGATCGCCGCGCGGCGATCCGCCGCGCGCTCGCGTGTGCGCGCCCGGGCGAGGCGGTGGTCTTGACCGGCAAGGGGAGCGAGACTGGTATCCATCGTGCGCGAGGCGTGATCGATCCGTGGAGCGAGACGGAAGAGGTACGCCGGGCGCTTAGCGAGAGTCATAAATAGGGAGCCCCGCGCTATGGCGGGGCGATGTTCGGCGGATCCGGCCGATAGCCCTTAGGCAGTTCTTCGATCAAGATGACGCGGCAGCCCTTGATCTCGAAGTGCCTGCGGGTCCAGGAATTCTTGTCCGGGTGGTGGCCATCGCAGAGGAAGATCGCCTCCGCGAAGCCGTGCTGGTTCGAGTAACGCATAAGGCAGACGGCGCGTTCGCCGCACGGATGGTCCGTATCGCGAAAGATGCCGCACCAGACGTTCCAGGTGAGCGACATCACGTCGATCTTATTGATGTCCTCGAACCACTTTCTGAAGCGCGTCCAGAGTCCCATGCCACCCCTCGTTCCTTAATGTGCTGTTCCTGGTGTGTTATAGCATTGATATATAATAAGAGAAAGGTCGCCCGACATTGTTCCACCATTATGCTCAAAAATTGGAATCATGATCTCGTGCAGCAGCTCTCGGAGATCTCCGACAGCGCATGGCGCATGGATCAGTACCTTGCGACGAGCAAGGATTGCGCGCACTGCGAGGGGCTGTGGCAGAAGCTCAAGGCCGACTACGAAAGCCACGTAGAGCTCCTTGCCGGCGAGATCTCCCGCCACTGCGGCGAAGGGAGATTCGATTAGTTTTTTCCGAAATTTCATGAAGGTCACGTTTCACGGCGGTGCCGGCCAGGTGACCGGCGCCAACTACCTCGTTTCATCGGGCGATACGCATATCCTTATCGACTGCGGTTTGGTGCAGGGGGGGCGGTTTTCCGAGGCCCAGAACTCCAAGCCGTTTCCGTACGACCCCGCATCGATCGCCGCCGCTTTTGTGACGCACGCGCACATCGACCATACCGGCCGGTTGCCTCAACTCGTGAAGAACGGTTTTAAGGGGACGGTCTATTCCACGCCGCCTACGCGCGACTTCGCGGAGCTCTTGCTCTACGACTCCGAGCATGTGATCCGCGGCGAACTCGAACGCGAAGGTCTCCCGTCTCTCTACACACCCGAAGATGTCGCGGCGCTCATGGAGCGCTGGGAGGGCGTGGGCTACCACAAACCGGTCGCCGTCGGGCCTTTTAAGGTCACGCTCTACGATGCCGGCCACATTCTTGGTTCGAGCTCGATCATGGTGGAGGCGGAGGGCAAGAAGGTTGTCTTCTCGGGCGACCTCGGCAACCCCCCTACGCCCATCATTAAGCCGACCGAATACGTCTCGGGGGCCGACTACTGCCTCGTGGAGTCCACCTATGGCAACCGCGTGCATGAGGACTTTGAACGGCGCAAAGACCTGCTCGAGGACGCGATCGAAGACGCGGTGAAGTCCGGCGGGGTGCTCATGATACCGGCCTTCGCGATGGAACGAACCCAGGAACTGCTGTTCGAGCTGAACGAGCTCGCTGAACACGGCCGCATTCCCAAAATACCGATCTTCATCGACAGCCCTCTGGCTATCAAGCTGACCGGCGTCTACCAGAAGTACCAGAACTACTTCAACCAGGAGGCGTGGAACCTTGTGCGATCGGGCGACGCCATCTTCAATTTTCCCGGTCTCAAGATGACGCTTACCGTCGAGCAGTCGAAGGAGATCAACGATGTCCCGTCGCCCAAGATCATTATTGCCGGTTCCGGCATGTCGCAGGGCGGCCGCATCCTTCATCACGAACGCCGCTACCTCTCCGATCCCAAGAGCACCATTCTTTTCATCGGCTATCAGGCGGAGGGGTCGCTCGGCCGGAGGATCCACGACGGCGCTCCGACCGTAAAGATATTCGGCGAGGAGATCGCGGTGCGATGCAAGCGGCGCGCCATCGGCGGTTACTCGGCGCACGCCGACCAGCCCAAGCTCCTGGAGTGGGTGCGCCACATGCGGGATTCCCTGCGTTCCGCCTTCATCATCCAAGGCGAAGCGGAGGCGAGCGATGCCCTGGCGCAGAAGATAAGGGACGAGCTTGCCGTTAAAGCGATCATCCCGAAGGCGGGGGAGGC
>CAYSDW010000063.1:0-4392 GCA_964429925.1 uncultured Candidatus Saccharibacteria bacterium
ATGACCACGGGGCCGAACTTGGCAACGGCGTGTTTGCCGCCCACGGGGATGATGTAGGGGTAGTTCAGGGGCCGATAGACCTTGTGGCGTATCTTCCTCGAGATGCCTTCCGCCGCCTTGATGTCCTCGACGGCGTTATGCGCCACGATGTCCGCCTGGACGAGCGCGGCGCGCGCAACGCCCGGCATGGGCCGCTTGGTCGCGGGGTCGTAAAAGCAGATCGCATCGCCCAGGCCGTAGATCTCGCCGTGGAGCTTAAGGTCCGGCGTTTCGGGGAGGCATTCCATATTCTCGGTCACCTCAATGCGTCCGCGCTTTTCGCGCTTCACGGGCAAGCCAGCGATGATCCGCGACGCTTTGACGCCGCCAGCCCAGATAAGCACGTCATAGAGAACCTCGCGCCCGCTTTTGAGGCGGAGCGACTTGGCGTTTACCGATTCGATGGTCTCGTTCGTCACTATCTCGACGCCGAGCTCCTTGAGCCGTCTTTCGACGGCCTGCACCATGCGGGGGTCGAAGCCGCCGAGAATGGTGGGGCTGACGTCGATCACGGTCACGGTCGCCGTGCAAACCTTCCTGTCGCGCATCTCGCATGCCCATTCGAGTATCTCCGCGCCGAGCTCCACGCCAGTCGAGCCGCCGCCGCCGATCGCCACCCGCACCGGAGCGCCTCCCGCCCGCCGTTCCGAGAGCGCGTCCCTGATCATGCGGGCTCCTTCGAACGTCTTGAGGTCCAGAGCGTGTTCCTTGAGGCCCGGTACGTCGAAAAAGTTCGTTTCGGAACCCAACGCGAAGACCAGGCAGTCGAAGGTGAGTTTCTGGCCGTTCGAGAGGTGCACGTCGCCTTCCTTAAGGTCGAGGAGCTCCACTTCGGCCTTGATGAAGCGGACGGGCGATTCGGCGATGAGTTCGGAGATGGGGAAGGCGACGATGGACTTGAGCTTGATGGCGTCCGCCGTTTCTTTCGAGGTCGTCGCTATCTCGTAGAGCGTCGGCGTGTACGTGTGGTAGTCGTTCCGGTCCACCAGCACGACCTCATAGCGGTCGAGAAGGTCGAGGCGCCTAAGCTTTCTCGCGATCTTTCTCGCGACCCGCAGGCCGCCAAAGCCGGCGCCGAGGACAAGTACGGTCTTACGCGATCGTTCGGGCATATAGAATCTCTCTCAATGATAATTCCTAACGCGATACTGGCCAAATGCCGCGAGCCCGAGGCGCGACGAGGAAGTCGTACTCGGAGAGTACGTCGACGAGGAGCAACGAAGGGCTGGGTGAAATTGGCCGTATCCCTTCGGGTTGCGGTCTCTGTGCGCCTGCGCTGCGTTACTCCTCCTTGACGTACCGTCAAGGTACGACTGCGTCGTCGTGCCTTGCGCAGGCGCACACATCCTCGCAACGCGTTTGAGGATTATCATTGAGAGAGGTTCTAATATTATAATGGACTTGTGCCGATTCGTTATGTCGACGAAGTAAATACCGCGAACCTCCGGGGCGTTGCGCTCCTCCGGCTTGATTTTAATACCGAGGACGATTGGCGGATGCGGGCAGCGGTGCCTACACTGCGCCTTCTCGCTCATCGCGCCAAGGCCGTTCTGGTCTTGAGCCACCGGGGACGTCCCAAGGGCCGTGATGCCAAGCTCTCCTTGCGCGCTGACGCGCGCCACCTTGGCCGTCTCGCAAAACTGTCCGCGCGCTTCGCCCGAACGGCAGCGGAAGCCCGCGCGATGCTCAAAGCCGCCCCGCGGGGCGGGGTGGTCGTGCTCGAGAATTTGCGTTTTGAGAAGGGAGAGGAGCGGAACGATCCCGGGTTCGCCAGGCGCCTTGCCGCGCTGGGCGACTATTACGTGAACGACGCCTTTCCGGTCTCGCACCGCGCGAACGCCTCCGTCGCCGCGATCACGAGGTTCCTCCCGTCATACGGCGGCCTGTCGCTCAAATGCGAGATCGCAAATCTCTCAAAGGTGATGCGCCGGCCCCGCCGGCCGCTTGTGATGGTCTTTGGCGGGGCGAAAATATCGGACAAGCTCGCGATCTTTATGCGCTTCCGGAAGCACGCAGACCGTTTCCTGGTCGGAGGCGCGCTCGCGAACACGCTTCTCATGCTCAAAGGCGCGGAAGTAAAGGATTCGCTCGTCGAGAAGGACCTGCCCGCGGGCGTGCGCGCGATACTCGGCTACCCGAGCGTCGTCCTCCCGGAGGACCTCGTCTGGGGAGGCGGAAAGATCCTCGATATCGGCTCCAAGACCTGCGCGCGCTTCGCGCGGGAGATCGCAAAAGCAAGGACGGTCGTGTGGAACGGTCCCATGGGCGTCTTTGAGCGGCGGGCCTACGCCATGGGCACGCAGGCGGTGGGGCGGGCGATCGTCCGGAATCGCAGGGCCTTTACGGTGTCGGGAGGAGGGGAGACCGCGACGGCGCTCAAGAAATTCGGGCTTCTCAAGCGCATGTCTTTCGTTTCGACGGGCGGCGGCGCGATGCTCGAGTTCCTCTCGGGCAAGAAGCTTCCCGGCATAGCCGCCCTCGAGAAAAATCGGAAGTAGAATTCAGTGAGCCATGACTAAATTCACGGAACGGCGCAAACGGATGCGCATGCCCAAAAAAGACATCGTCGTCTTCTACCATTCGAACTGCACCGACGGTTTCTCGGGCGCTTGGGCGGCGTGGAAGAAGTTCGGCGGCAAGGCGGATTACGTGGCGTGGGTTCACCAAACGCCCCTGCCTCCTCTTAAGGGCAAGGAGCTCTACTTTATCGACATCTGCCCCCGGGAGGACGAGGTGAAGCGGCTTCTCGCGGCGAACCGGCGCGTGACGGCCATTGACCATCACGTTACGGCGGAAGCCGCGGTCAAGATGACAGACCGTTATTCCTATGCCCTTGAGCACTCCGGCGCCGTACTTGCCTGGCTTTATTTTCATCCCGGAAGGGAGACGCCCAAACTTCTTCGCTATGTGGAAGACCACGAACTGTTTTTGAAGAAGATGTCCCATACGGATGCGGTTCACGCCTATCTCGACCTTTTTAATTTTGAATTTCGCCTCTGGAGCCGCTTCGCGCGCGACTTCGAAAAGAGATCCCTTGAGAAAAAATATGTCGCGGTCGGTAAGCTCATTCTGAAGCACGAGCAGAAGCTCGTGGAGCGGATCGTCTCCACGACCGCAGTGCCCGTGGAGTTTTTTTGGCATCCGGACGCTCGCGGTGAATTCTCCGACTTTGGGGTCGGAGATCGCGTATGCGCTCTACAGCAAAAAGCCGCCCATGGGCATTGTCTGGTACGAGCGCGACGGACAGATAAAGGTATCACTCCGCTCAAACGGCACGGTGAACGTCGCGAAATTCGCGGAGAAGTTTGGCGGGGGAGGGCACAAGGCGGCGGCGGGATTCGCCGTTCCGGTCAATAAGGGAGTGCCGTGGAAGCGGCTTTAGGGAACGTATGAAAGCGAAACGAAAATACTACGCTTTCATCCTTCCCGGCAAGGGCAGGGCCGGGGTTGCGGATAACTGGGTGGAGTGCGAAACGCTTGTGAAGGGAGTGAGCGGGGCGCGGTACCGCAGCTTCGCTTCGCGCGAAGCGGCGGAGGCATGGCTCCGCGCCGGAGCGCGCTACGAGGCGAGAGGCGCCCTACGGCATCTGCCTGGTTCCGGAGCGCGGCGAGCGAGGCCAGCGCTTGAGGCGGGCATTTACTTTGATGCCGGAACCGGCAGGGGACGCGGCGTTGAGGTGAGTGTTACGGACGAAACGGGCGCCAACCTGCTTCATAAGGTTCTGCCCAGGGCGCTCATCAACGAGTTCGGCAAGCATGGCCTTGGCAAAGAGGCAACGAATAACTACGGGGAGCTTCTGGCGATGAAGTACGCTCTCGAACTCGCGCTCCGGGAGGGCGTTAAAAAGGCGTTCGGCGACAGCAAACTCGTTATCGACTGGTGGTCGAGGGGATTTATCCGGGAAAAGAAGGTCGCGCCGGAAACGGTGAAGCTCGCGGCGCAGGTCAAAAAGCTTCGCGAGGAGTTCTTGCGCACGGGCGGTAAAATAACGCATATCCCCGGAAGCCGGAATCCGGCTGATCTCGGGTTCCACTAACGACAACCGCCCCTCGAAGAGGGGCGGTTGTGCTGCCGGTAACCGATAAGCGGGATTCTGTCTGCTCGCCGTGCGGCGAGGAGACGGCAATTTATCTGGGCCCTGCATTACTGCCGGGCTCGAGCGGCACTTCCTCCTTTGCGTAAAGCTTCAGAGGACGCGGCCTTGCACTCGGTAAGGATTTAGCCGTTTCACCTCCGCTTTGTTATCCCTATCGCGGAGCTGGACCTTCGAGCTTGGGATGGGGTCCCTCCGATTCCTTTCGGATCGGAGCGTCACTGTTCGCACCTCTGCATTACTGCTGGCGGCTGTTAGC
>CAYSDW010000064.1:0-894 GCA_964429925.1 uncultured Candidatus Saccharibacteria bacterium
GGTACTCCTTAATAGGAGAGGACGTTGAGGTAGTGCTGCAGCTCTTCGGGCTCTCGTTGCTCGGCTTCCTGAACCCGCGCAACTTAGCGGAGGAACTTTTCAACTTTCTTGAGCTAAGAGACAAGAAGGCGATCGACTCGCTTACGGAAGAGTTGATCCAAAAGATATTCGTGCCGCTCAAACCCGAACTGCAAAATCTCTACCGCACACCAAGTATCTTTCCCGAACCGACAAAAAAATCAGCGCGCCAACCGGAAGTTCCGGCACCAGCATCAAAGGAGGCACCCGCCCCAGCAGCCGAGACGCAGCCAAAAGAGCAACCCGTGCCGATACGGAAGGAAGGGGTTGTCACAGCCGGCCCAGTCCCGGTACCGCTCGAGGCGCTCCGCATCGCGCCCGAGCCGGCTCCCACTCCCAAAGCGGAGGCCCCGATAACTCCTCTCCGCCCCGCAGAATCTTTGCCGACGAAGATCCACCCGTTCGCGCTCGGGGAAATGCCGGTGAGATCCGCCATCCCTGCCGCTCCGGCTCCGACTGCTGCTCCAGCAACAAAACCGGCAACAGAAGCCACTCCTGCGCCTTTTATGCTTCACAAAGAAGAGGCGTTCACGCCGATCATGGAGTCAAAGCAGATCCAGATCAAAAGCGAAGCCGCTCCGCGCCCCGAGACCGGAAAACCGACGGCGGTGCGGCTCGAAATGACCGGCCTTGAGGAAGGCGCAAAAAAGAAAGAAGGGGTCGTAGCAAAGACCGAAATCCCGCAACAGCGCGTGGTGCACTACAGCACTTTCCGCACGCCCATAAACCCGTTCGGCGGAGAAACAGCAGCCGCTCCTTCCGCCCCGACGGCCCCCGCACCGACACCGGTACCCGCACCTGCAAGACCTCCCGTCG
>CAYSDW010000064.1:904-4362 GCA_964429925.1 uncultured Candidatus Saccharibacteria bacterium
CATAAATCCGTTCGGTACAGAAGCGACGCCCGCGCCAGCACCGCCACCGGCGCCTGCCCTTCCGAAGCCAGGTGAAGGAGGGCCTCAAGCTGTCCCCACAGCACCGGCAAAAACCCCCGTACCGGGAGCGACACCAAAAGTTCCGCCCGTTGCTGAAACGCGTCCGCGGCCGGCCGCACAAGAAGAGGTCATCGACCTTTCGACCTTCCAACGCACGCCGCGCCCGGCATCTCCGCACGGAAACCCGGCGCAGCCGAAACTTGACGGCAATGTAGTGGACTTGCGCGGCAGAGAGTAGTGCAACGCAACGCCCAATGCAATTCCAGGTCCCACAATTCATCGAAACCGAGGACAAGATCGTGGGGCCGCTCACGCTTCGGCAGTTCCTTTACCTTGCGGGAGCGGGCGGCATTGCTTTCTTTTTCTTTTTTTTCATACAAACGTGGCTCTGGCTCGTCGCGACCGTTTTTCTGGGCGCGATCGGCGCATCGCTCGCCTTTTTGAAGATCAACGGCCGCCCTTTGCCGGTGCTGCTCCGCTCCGCTCTCGCCTACTACTGGAAACCGCGCCTCTTCCTCTGGCAGCGCGAGAAGGGAACGGCAAAAACGGAGTTGCCTGAGCTTGAGTCGGAAAAGAGGCCGAGAACGACGCTTGGAGAGCGGCTGGCAATGGGCGACAAGCTCAAAGGACTCTTCGAAAAACTCCAGACAAGCAGGACCCCTATCCCGAAGCGGGAAAGCGTAAGCCCGCGCGCGCCGGCTGCGCGCTCCTTCACGCCGGAGGCCAAGAAAGAGCGCCTCGAGGTGCTCCGCACGATCACGGGCGCGCCGCAGGTCGCGAAACGCGTGGACTACCGGTAAAATAACGACATGGCAGAAACGCAAGCAATCCCCTCACAAGCCCTCATCGATATCGCCACCATTGAGGACGATGTCATCGTCCTCAAGAACGGCGGCATCCGCCAGATCCTTATCGTCTCGGGCATCAACTTCGACCTTAAATCGGAGGATGAGCAAAATCTTATTCTCTCCGCGTATCAGAACTTCCTGAACTCGCTCGACTTTTCCTTTCAGTGCGTCGTCCACTCGCGCAAGCTCAATATCGAGAGCTATCTCCGCACGCTCGACGAACTCGCAGAAAAGGAGGAGAACGAGCTTCTGAAGAACCAAGCGGTGGAATACCAGGCCTTCGTCCGGGAGTTCGTGGAGCAGAACGCGATCATGACCAAGACCTTCTTTGCCGTAGTGCCTTACGAGCGCATCGCGCTGCCCACGAAGACCGGGGCGCTTTCCTTTCTGCCGTTCGGCAGGAAGAAAGGCGAGTCGGCAGGACCCAAGACCGACGCCGACCTCGCGAACGATATCCGCCAGCTCCGCCAGCGAACGGAGCAGGTCGTCGCCGGCCTGCAGTCCATCGGCCTTCGCGCCGTCCCCCTGAACAACGAGGAGCTTATTGAGCTTTTCTACAACCTGTACAACCCCGAGGCGGTCGAAAAGAAGGGGCTGGCGATCGCAAAATCAAATGGCGCACAATAACTTCAAAGAAGTGAAAGATGTGCTCGCGCCGCCTGCGGCGGAGGTGGGTTCCAACTTTCTCAAGCTCGGCAACAAGTACGTGAAGGCGCTTTTCGTCTTCACCTACCCCCGCTTCCTCTCGAGCGGCTGGTTCACCGCGATCATCAACCTGCCGAACCTGCTCGATATTTCTATCTTCATCCATCCAGTGGATACCGCGATCGCGCTCCGCAACTTGAGGAAAAAGGCGGCGCAGGTCCAGGCGCAGATCTCCGAACAGGAGGAGAAGGGGATGGTGCGCGATCCCGTGCTCGAGACCGCCTTCCAGGACATCGAGACGCTCCGCGACGCGCTCCAGCAGGCGCGCGAGAAGCTCTACAATGCAGGGCTCTATATCACCGTCTACGGCGACACGCCGGAAGAGGTAAAAAAACTCGAGGAAGAGATCTCGACCAGCCTCGAAGGCAAGCTCGTCTATGCGAAACCGGCCATCTTCCAGCAACTCGACGGCTTCGCGTCGGTCCTCCCGCTCGGTCTCGACAAGCTCTCCATTAACTCGCCCTTGAACTCGGGACCGATCTCCTCGTTTTTCCCGTTCGTTTCCGCCGACCTCACGTCGGACAAAGGCATCCTGTACGGCATCAACGCCCACAACAACTCGCTCGTCATCTTCGACCGCTTCTCGCTCGAGAACGCGAACGTGGTGATCTTCGCAAAGTCCGGCGCCGGCAAATCGTACGCCGCCAAGCTCGAGATCATCCGCTCGCTCATGTTCGGCATCGACGTCCTGGTCATCGACCCCGAGAACGAGTACAAGATGCTCGCCGAAAGCATGGCGGGGAGCTTCTTTAATATCGGTCTGACCTCGGAGAACCACGTCAACCCGCTCGAGATCCCGGTCATCCCCGAAGACGAGGATCCCGCCGAAGTGCTCCGTTCGCACATCGTGAACCTCATCGGCCTCCTGAAGCTCATGCTGGGTACGGTCACGAACGAGGAGGACGCGATCCTCGACCGTGCCATCACCGAAACCTACGCCTCGCGCGAGATCGTGCCGGGCAAGGACTTCACCAAGGCCCAGCCGCCGCTCCTTGAGGACCTCGAGACGGTGCTCTACAACATGGAAGGCGGCCGCGGCCTCTCCGAGCGGCTCTATAAATTCACGAAGGGCAGCTTCGCCGGCTTCGTGAACCAGCCGACGAATATCGACATCAAGAACCGGCTTATTGTGTTCTCGATGCGCGACCTCGAAGAGGGACTCCGCCCGATCGCGATGTATATCATCCTGAACTTCATCTGGAACCTTATCCGCGCCAAGCTCAAACGGCGCATCATGATCATCGACGAGGCGTGGGTGATGATGAAGCATCCGGACTCCGCGGCCTTCCTCTTCGGCCTCGTGAAGCGAGCGAGGAAGTACTACCTCGGCGTCACCACCATCACGCAGGAGGTGGAGGACTTCCTGCACTCCGAATACGGCCGCCCCATCATCACGAACTCCTCGCTCCAACTCCTTCTCAAGCAAGCGCCCGGCCCTTCGGGCATCGACATCGTTGCGAAAACCTTCGACCTTACCGACGCGGAGAAGAGCCTGCTCCTCGAAGCCGGCCCCAAGGCCAACGTCTCCGGCCTCTTCTTCGCGGGCTTAAAGCATATCGCCATTAAGATCGTGCCGTCCTATTTCGAACACCACATCATCACCACGAACCCCGAGGAGCTGCTTGAGCTTCGCAAACAGAAACAATGACACCAGCAGCAGCAGCAAACAGCGAGAGAAAGAAGATCATCCCTCCCGAAATGATATTTTTCGGGCTGTGGTCCTTATTCGCGGACATCGGCGAGATCGTGGGCGCTTTGGCATGGGTGATCCCCATCGCTGGCCAAGGACTGTGGCTTCTCATGGCGGCGTTCGGCATGTTCACGTCGGCGGTCATTGCGATCTGG
>CAYSDW010000065.1:0-4035 GCA_964429925.1 uncultured Candidatus Saccharibacteria bacterium
GCTCGCGCCGCAGCCCGACATCGTGAAGGGTCCCGTACCCTCCGTTTCCTTTCCCGGCCTCAAGACCAAGTACATCATGCGCGTCTTCGAGGTCTTCCTGCCCGCCGCTCTCTACAAGCCCGACGGATACGTGGAAGAGCAGACGGACAAGACCAACTACTACGTCTGGGAGAAGATCGCGTAGCCATTCGCCCACCCTTCGGGGTGGGCGTTCGCAAACTTTCTTGCCTCGTTGACGGCCCGCGTGCTACCGTCTCGACAGCATATTCCACACGGAGGCCCCTGTGAGTCCCAAGCGCGTCTTTCGCTACAAGCGCGAGCGGCATCCGCGGTATTTCCGCGTCGTAGGCCCTCTCCACTCGCTCGATGCCATCGCGAAACCCATTCCCTTGGGCGCGCTTCTCACCGCGACCGGCGAGTACGGGCGGAGCGGCAACCGCTACTACGTCCGCCTTACGCGGCGGATCCCCGCGAGGCGCGGACCGGTCGTCCTCGAGGAGTGGGTGCTCACCCGCGACCTCATGAACCCGATGCTCGCCAAGCCCTGCGACAAGCGATGCGTTCTGCGCAGGAAGAGCGACCGCGCCAAGGCCGCACTCCGCGCCATCTTGAATTTTGCTCCGCTCCGGAAATGATGAATGCCCCGATCCGCCAACTGGCGGACCGGGGCATCACTGTTTCTTACTTCACGATGGGCATCAGCCGGTCGAGGAGCCAGGGGCTCGCGCTGAGGGCGGCTTGGAGAAGGTTCGGCTGGAAGAACGCGAGGCCGAGGACGGTGACGAAGAGCGTTACCGCCGAGGCGATCGCGATCCGTTCCACCCTGTCGTTCGAGAGCGGAAGCAGGGCCAAGGGATTCACCAGACCGACCGCGATGTCGCGCATCGGCGATGAGCCCTGTCGAACCGGCTTGGAAAGCTTCTGCCTCGCCTGCGCCGCTTCGCGCCGGAGGACCGCGTACTTGTCCTGGCTCATGGCTAGCGCGAAGTGACCCAGATGAACCAGAGCACCGCGAACCACAGGATGGCGAACATGACCTGAAGGCCGCCCAGGACGTAGAAGCCGCCCACGAGCATGGCAGCGTTCTGCCAGAACCCCACTGGCACGAGCACGCTCTTCACCCACAGGTAGAGCCAGAGGGGCCAGAGGCAGACCGCGAGTGTTACGGCGCTTGCGAGAAGCCGCAGGATGGTGACCATGCTTCCTCCTTCAACAACAGTAAATGACGTGCTGAAAATTGTTATACAAAATGTCAGCCGCAGCGTCAAATCATAGTTGACTTAAAGTTTAAAAAGTTGTACTATTTCCGGCAGTCCAATTGATAGTCGGAAGGAGTGACGCGTGACGCTCAAAGAGTTCGCGCAGAAGGCGGCCGGAAGGCCGTGCAATTCCTGTTCACGTCCTCTTCCCGCCACGATCGAGATCGAGCACTACGACCACGACGGCGGCTGGGAGGTGGAGGGTTTCGCGGTCAAGCAGTGGCTCTACGCCACTTGCCCGGCCTGCGGGTATCAGAACGCGCTCTGGAAGCTCGGCATCAAGGGCGACGAGAACATCGTTCACCGGAAGATCGCGGAAGCTCGCGACGCCGTCTACCGCCACCTCTGGAACTGACGGGGGCGAAGGGAGGAACGCGTGGAACTTCAGCAATTCGGCTGGAACGCCGTAACGATAGGCCTTCTCGGCACCATTCTCTTCGGGTTCGTCGAGGCATGGGGCCTCTGGGAACAGAAACGGGAGATCTGGCGGCAACGGTCCGGCCAGTCGCTCTCGGCAACCTGGATCATCTACGGTGCCTGCCTCATGACGGCGGGAGTCCTCTACGGGCTCTCGAAGTCAAGCATCGCGCTCATCGTGGGCAGCGGCCTCCCGGGACTGATGCATATCCCCATACTCATCGGTCTCGGAAAGTTCAAGGGGTTCACGAAGCGGCAGCGCGTCCTTCTCGGTTCGCTCATCGCCGCCCTCGCTCTTATGGCGGTTCTGCCGCACAAGGACTGGTTCTTCCTCCTCTTGGCCTTCGGCAGTATCGGCTCGTCGGCCATGCAGCCGATCGAGATGTGGAAGAACAAGAGCGCGGGAGTGGTGGCCGTGAAGCTTATCGGCGCCTATCTCCTCGGTACCGCCTTCTGGGTGCTGTACGCGTTCGCCATCGGCGATTGGGTGCTCATGATCATCTGCCCCGCGTACCTCGTGATCCTCACCGCCTCGCTCTGCCTCTGGGCCAAGTACCGGAATGGTTCGACACGGCTCACCATGAACAGCGCGCGCGCATAGTCAGAGGGCCTCCCGCAAGGGAGGCCCTAAATCTTTACGTGGGCATCTTTATGCACTCGGAGAAGGGATACACCGTGTGGCCGTCCACGTCGATGGGTTTGTCGCCGGGCCGGGGCATCCACTGCCCGCCGCCTTCGATGACGACCCACTCCCCTTCCGGAAGGTTCTCGAACCTTACCCTGCCTTCCGCATCCGCGACCGCGAAGCGCGTGACCTCCTTGAGGGAATCCATGAAGAGGATCACCACCTTCACGCCCGACTCGAGACGGCAGATGTCGAGCGTGCCGAGTTTCCCGGCAGACGGCGGGAGCGGCGTCATGATCTGCTGCGCGAGGAGCAGCCCCGCAAGCACGATCCCCGTCATCGCGGCGCCTGGCCGAAAGCCCGCTCGAAAAAGGCCACGAACTGCTCGACGGTGAGGCCGCGCTCGCCCAAGGCGAGCATCAGGTGTCCCTGGAGGTCGCTCGGCAAGGAGTTGAAGTCGGCCGTGTCCGCCATCGCCTCGGGAGGCGTACCGTCCCAGATGTCCGGCTGGGACGCCATCTTCGCCTTGAGCCCGTCGAGAAGCTTGAGGCGCTCGGCGGGTGCCATCCGTGCCCATGCGAAACTGCAGCTGGCAACGAAGCTCATTGTCTCTCACCCCTTTCCAATTTGCTGCCTCTACACTACACCGCGAACGCCGAATGTCAAAAAGCGGAGGCCCGGACTGCTTGGTGCAGCCGGGCCATTTATTCACTCCTCGTCTTTCGGTATTTCGATGCCGATATCGCGAAGAAGCTTCTCGGTTTGCTTTCGCGTCGTGAGCCCTTCGCCGGTAGGCGGAGGAGCCGGCTCCTCACCGTCGCCACCCGTGCTATCGCTTGCGTCATCCGAGGGCTTGGCTTCGAGATAGAAGCCCGCCTCGATCGAGCCCTTGGAGATCTCGACGTGCCCCTTGGTTCCGTCGATCGTGAGCTTGATGCCGAGATGGGCGGTGTGTTCGATCTCCTCGAGGTCGTCCCAGTCGGTGTCGGTCTCGAAGCGCCACTCCACGCCGTGCGGGCGCACATAGCAGTACTCCACGCACAAGTGCAGGGTGCACTTGTGCTCCCGCAGGAACGCGAGCGCTTCCTTGAGCTTCCGGCCGAGCTTGGCGGTTTCGCGCCGCTTCCCATACTCCTGGGCGATGTAGATGTCCTGGAGCGTCTCGCCCAGCTCGAAGAGTGCGTCCTTGATCTTATGAACGTCCACCACCCTACCCCTCCTCTTCCATAAATGTTCCGTGCTGCCGAAATGCTACCACGCGACAACAAATCAAAAAAGCGGCATCGCAGCCGCTTTTTGACGTCCCCGCGAGTTAATGCGGGTGCCCGCACATGCCGCCGGAGCAGCACTTGCACATGCCTCCGCCGAGCTTCATGAGGCCCCAGAGGCCGACCAAAACCGGCCAAGCGGCGCCTACGAACTGCTCGCTGAACACGCCCCAACCGTTGTGGAGCAGGAAGAGGAGCGCAAAGAGAACGACGAGCAGATGCGGCATCTTGTGGTGCGGGCACCGGCACATCATCCCCTCTTTCTTCATCATTTCTCCTTCCATTGATGAGATTAAATTATAGCTCGACCTTTTGCGGGGCCGTCCCTATTCTCCGATATACGAAATGCCGATGCGAAGAAGCTCCGCGATACCCTGGAGTATCCAGATAGCGAGGTTGCCGACGAGCCGGAAGAGCTGGGTAAGGCGGATGCCGACATTGTCTCCGAACCAGGAGTTCGCGCGGT
>CAYSDW010000066.1:0-3789 GCA_964429925.1 uncultured Candidatus Saccharibacteria bacterium
GCCAGCTCCTTGGCTTTCTGCCACACGATCAAGTCCTTAAAAGTCCGCGTCTTCATTCTCTTCGATCCTTCTATTTTCTATTTTCTACTTACTACTTTCTTCCCCAAATATCCGCCAAATGGCAAGCACCGCAAAGACCGTGCCCGCCACCACGTTGCTCCAGAGGCCAAGCGTGCCCGAGAAGCCGAAGACCCAGGGCGAGGCAATGATCCAGACGCCGAGCGCAAGTTCCGCCCATGAGAAAAGCCTCATTTATTTGTTCAGTTCCGCCAGAATGGCCGCCTCGAACTGGGCGAACGGAAGCGCCCCCGAGAGGAACCTGCTGCCGACGAAGAATGCGGGCGTTCCGTTGACTCCGTGCGCAACCGCCTCCGTATTCTCGGCCTCGACGGCCGACTTATATTTCCTCGTATCAATGCAGGACGCGAACTGCGACTCGTTCATGCCGAGCTCTTTCGCGAACTGCAAGAACAAGCCGCGGTTCAGGTTGCCGTTATGCTCAAGGCCGTCTCTCAGCTCTTCGCGGTAGAGCGCGTTGTGATATTCCCAGAACTTGCCTTGGTCGGCGGCGCACTTTGCCGCCTCGGAAGCCGCAACCGATTCCGGCCCCAAAAAAGCGTAATCTTTATAGACCAGCTTCACCTTGCCGGTCTTCACATACTTGTCGATGATCAGTGGCTCCGTCTGCGCGAAGAAACGGCCGCAGAACGGGCACTGGAAGTCGCCATACTCGATTATCGTGACCGGCGCGTCGGGGTCGCCCAAAATAACGGCGTTCCCGATCGCGGGAGCGGAGCCGACGACAGGCGCCAGCCGCTCGGCAGTACCGAGCGGCTGGTTCTTGAGGCCCGTCGCGTAGATCACCGCGCCGGCAACGAGGATCCCCGCCACGATAATACTTACCGGCAGCGTGTAGTCGCGGCCCTTCGCCATCATCCGCTCCTCATGCTTATGCTCCCGCTCGATCACTTCCCCGACATCATTTCTTTTGTCCATGGATTGATTAAGATTAGACTTAGCTTAACTCCCCGTCCCCTGTTCACTACTTACTACTTTCTATTTTCATGACTTTCTCAAAGGTTACGTCATTCCTTTTCCGGAATCAAACGCTCCGCCAGACGGTGCTTAAGAACGCCTTCTGGCTCACGGTGAGCCATGTCGTGGGACGCCTCCTGCGTGCCGCGATCGTCATCTACGCCGCGCGGCTCTTGGGGGCGTCCTCCTGGGGCGCCTTTTCCTACGCCTTAAGCTTGTCGGCGTTCCTCACTATCTTCTCGGACATCGGCATCACGGGGCTCGTGACGCGCGAGGCGAGCCGGAATGCGGAACTCCGCCAAAAGTACCTCGCCACCGCGTTCGTCATCAAGGTCGCCCTTCTTATCCTGCTCATCGCCGGCTTTCTTCTCGTTGCGCCGTTTCTGACCAACATCGCCGAGGTCCTCATGATCCTGCCGGTCATCGCGGCGCTCACCGCCTTCGACAGCTTGCGCGACCTTGCCTCATCCATCGCCCGCGCCACCGAGCGGCTCGAGCTCGAAACGGCAGCGACTATCTTCACAAATGTCGCTATTGTTTCCCTCGGCATCGCGTTTCTTCTCGTTTCCCCAACCACTTTATCTCTGGCGTTCGCCTACGCCCTGGGCAGCGCCTTGGGATTCTTCGCCTACGCATTCGTGCTCCGCGACTACTTCCTAAAGCTGCCGCGCGCGTTCTCCCGAGAACTGGTGAAGCCCATCATTGTTTCGGCCTGGCCCTTTGGACTCATGGGTCTTATGGGAGCGGTGATGATCAACACCGACGTCATCATGATTAGTTTTTTTCGGAGCATCGAGGATGTCGGCTTCTACTCCGCGGCGCAGAAACCCGCCCAACTTCTCTATCTTCTTCCTGGCCTCGTAGCAGTTCCACTCTTCCCTGCCATGAGCCGCTTCGCGAAAGAAGGCGCGGAACGGCTTCGCGGCATATTCGAGAAGGCCATGCACGCCATGCTTGCCGCGGCGATGCCGCTTTTGATCGGCGGCGCGTTTTACGCTTCGGCTATCATCACCCTCCTCTACGGCCAGGAATATGCCGCGGGCACCGAGGCCTTCCGCGTCCTTTCGCTCACGTTTGTCACCGTCTTTCCTGCCGCGCTCATCGGGAACGCCATCTTCGCATTTAATCAGCAGAAAAGCTTCATCATGTACGCAGCGCTTGGAATCTTTGGAAATGTCTTCTTCAACCTCCTTCTTATCCCTCGCTTCGGCATCGTCGGAGCCGCCTGGGCCACGGTCCTCGTGAACGTCGGCATTTCGATCTACGCCTGGCGGAAGCTCAAGGGCATCATGCCCTTCACGGTCCTGCCACATCTGCCAAAGACCGTGCTCGCGAGCGTCGTTATGGCGGGCGTTGCGGCCGTCCTCTATGCGCTTGGCGTCCCTTCGCTTCCGGCCATGGCCGCAACGGGGCTGGCATATCCCCTTGCTCTCCTGATCTTCCGGGATCCGCTCGTTGTTGAACTGCGCTCCCTTTTTCGATAGAGTAGGCGCATAAGAAACCCTATGCGGAGAACGGAGCGAAGGACGGTAGGCATCATCGGCCTGGGCTACGTGGGCCTTCCCACGGCACTCGCGATCGCGCGTGCCGGCCATCGCGTGATCGGCATCGACGTGAACAAGGAGCGCGTCCGCGCCGTCAATTCCGGAAAGAGCTTTATCGCGGAAATTCCGTCGAACGAACTTGTTGCGGTCAAGCGGAACCTCTCCGCCACGACTGACTGGAGGGAGGTCCGCAGGTGCGGCGTTGTCCTCATCACCGTACCCACCCCGATCACCGAACATAAGACGCCCGATACCTCCTACATCGAGAAAGCAGGCGCAGCCGTCGCGAAGCATCTGAAGCGAGGCACGCTCGTGGTCCTTGAGAGCACCACCTACCCCGGCACCACCGAAGAGCTCCTTGCGCCCATTTTGGAGAAAAACGGCTTTAAGGCCGGCAGGGACTTCTTCCTCGCATTCGCGCCCGAGCGCATCGACCCGGGCAACAAACAGTACAAGATCACCGACATCCCGAAGATCGTGGGCGGCATAGATCCACAGTCCACGAAACGCGCCGTAGCATTCTACCGAACGTACCTTGCAAAGGTGCACCCCGTCTCATCGCCTAAGACCGCGGAGATGGCGAAGCTTCTCGAGAACATCTTCCGCCTCGTGAACATTTCGCTTGTGAACGAGCTCAACCTCGTGGCAGGCAAGATGGGCATTGATATGTGGGAGGTGATCGGGGCGGCGAAGACCAAGCCGTACGGCTTTATGCCCTTCTACCCCGGCCCCGGCGTGGGCGGCCATTGCATCCCCGTAGACCCCTTCTACCTTTCGTGGAAGGCGCGCGAGTTGAACTTCTTCACGCGCTTCATAGACCTCGCGGCGGAGATCAACGAGCTTATGCCGCATAACGTCGTGACGAAAATCATCTGGGCACTCAACAAGCACAAGAAGCCGGTGCGCAGCTCAAAGGTCCTCGTGCTCGGTGTCGCCTACAAAAAGGACGTGGACGATCCGCGGGAATCTCCGGCAATTCCCATCATTTGGGACCTTCTGCGCAAAGGCGGTGCTGTGCACTACAACGACCCCTACATTCCTGAACTTAAGGTCAACGGCTCGACGCTGAAATCGGTCCCGCTCACCAAGGCCATGCTCAAACAAGCGGACTGCGTCGTGATCCTCACCGATCACTCCGCCTACGATTACGGCATGATCGCGAAGACCGCAAAACTTGTCATCGACACGCGGAATGCGATACAACGGAAGG
>CAYSDW010000067.1:0-1170 GCA_964429925.1 uncultured Candidatus Saccharibacteria bacterium
GTTCGTCATGCGCGGGCACGGCCATGATGGCGCCCGTGCCGTAACGTGCGAGAACGTAGTCAGAAGCCCAAACCGGAACTTCTTCGTTGTTCGCGGGGTTGATCGCCTTGACACCCTTGAGCTCGATCCCGGTTTTCTCCCCCGCTTCGGCAAGCCGCTCCTGTTCCGTTTTGTGCCCCGCCCTTTTGACGTACTCCTCGACCTCGTTGCTGTTTATTATTCGATTTTTAATTTTTGATATCAGCTCGTGCTCCGGCGCCAGAACCACGTAGGTCGCGCCAAAAAGAGTATCCGGCCGCGTCGTGAAAACCTCTATCGCTTCGTCCGTTCCTTTGACGGAGAAGGAGAGCGTCGCGCCCTCGGAGCGGCCGATCCAGTTCCTCTGCATCGTCTTGGTCTTCTCCGGCCAGTCGAGCCCCGCAAGATCGTCCAAAAGCCGCTCGGCGTAATCGGTGATCTTTAGGAGCCACTGCTCGATCTCCTTTTGCACCACCTCGGTCGCGCACCGTTCGCACCGGCCCTCCACTACCTGCTCGTTCGCGAGCACCGTCTTGCAGGAGGGGCACCAGTTCGCGGGCGCCTTTTTGCGGTACGCGAGGCCGTGCTTGAGGAATTGGAGAAAGAGCCATTGATTCCACTTGTAGTACTCGGGCAGACAAGTGACGACGAGCCGCGACCAGTCATAGCTCGAGCCCATCGACTTCAGCTGTTCCGTCATCGTCTCGATGTTCTTCATCGTCCAGTCGCGGGGATGGATATTGCGCTTGATGGCCGCATTCTCCGCAGGCAGGCCGAAGGCGTCGAAACCGATGGGGCTCATCACGTTATGCCCCGCCATGCGCATGAAGCGGGCAACAACGTCCGCAGGCGCGAAGTTGTACCAGTGGCCGATGTGAAGGTCGCCCGAGGGGTACGGGAACATCACGAGGTGGTAAAAATTCTCGACGCCGGAAACGCGGTCTTTGGCGTTAAAAATACCCTGCTTCTCCCAGGCCTTCTGCCACCTTTTTTCGATCTCCTTGAAGTTATACTTCGCGGTCATATGAACTCTATTGTAGCAAAAAATGGAAGCCCCTCACCCTTCGGAAAGGGTGAGGGGCGGAATGAGCGAACGATTACGACCTCGGGGACCAGAGATCCCGCATCTCGGCTGCGGAGGAGGCGAGAAGC
>CAYSDW010000067.1:1270-3682 GCA_964429925.1 uncultured Candidatus Saccharibacteria bacterium
TTACGACCTCGGGGACCAGAGATCCCGCATCTCGGCTGCGGAGGAGGCGAGAAGCTGTTTCACCGCGTCCTCGCTGCCGGCCTGCGCCATGCGCGGCTGGCTTGCCGTGTCGATGTAGACCTGCTTCACCTGCGTGAAGTCGTCGATGCCCCGGCCTTCGCGGCCCCAGCCGGAGCCCTTCACGCCGCCAAAATAGCGGTTGAGCTCGGCGCCGGTCGTGCCGCGGTTGATGTAGAGGATGCCTGTCTTCACGCGCCAGATCGCCTCCATCGCGAGCGAGACGTCCTTCGTGCAGACGGCGTTCGAGAGCCCGTAGGCCGAGCGGTTCATGAGCTCGATGCCGTTTTTGAGCGCCTGCTCCATGTCCCGTCCGTGGAAGGACGCAACGCAGAGCACCGGCCCGAAGATCTCCTTGTCCATCGCGAGCGTGCCGTAGCGCATCTCGTCGAAGACCGTGGGCGGGTAGTAGTAGCCGCCGCTCGCGCGCGCCTTCGGGTCGATGTTGAAGTGCTCCCAGTCCTCCGCGCTCCTCGCGCCGAGGCGGCGGCCTCTGCCGAGCTGACGCTCGGTATGGTCTGCCATCGCGATCACGCGCTCGAGCTGCTCGCGGCTCGCGAGCGGCCCGACCTGCGTGGCGAAATCGTCCGGGCGACCGATGCGCAGCTGCTGCGCGCGCTCGATGTAGCGCCACAGGAACTTCTGGTAGCTCGCCTCATGGACAAAGGCCACGCGGAGCGACACGCACCGCTGGCCGGTGTCCCCGCAGTTCGCGGTCAGGGCCTCGGAAACGGCCCTATCCACGTCGAAGTCGGGCATCACCACCATCGCGGCGTGCCCGCCGAGTTCGAGATGACAGGGCGTGGGCTTGCCGCGCTTCGCCGAGACCGACGCCACGACGACGCCCGTCTCGGTGCCGCCCGTGAAGGCGACCTTGTCGTAATCGCCCTTCTCGAGCATGAGCTTGCCGACCGTCTCGCCCTTGCCGTGAATGAGCTGAACGAGGCCCGCGAGCTTCGCGGCCCGCTCCTCGCCCAGAACGTCCAGCACGGCGCGGTTGATGCACCACACCGCCATGCTCATCGTCATGGGCGTCTGCTCGGCGTCCTTCACCACGATGGCGTTCCCTCCGGCGAGCGAGCCGAAGATCTTCCAGCACGGAACCGCGAGCGGAAAGTTCCAGGGCGTGATGCCCAGGATCACCCCGTAGGGATCACGCACCGTGAGCGCGACCTTCCGCGGCATCTGGCAGCGGGAGAACCCGCCCTCCACGCGCGAGAGCTCGCCGTGGTAGTGCCAGATCGTGTCGATGGCCTCCTGCACCTCGCCCTCGGCCCACTTCCAGAGCTTGCCGCCCTCCCGGATGATGGTCCAGGCGAGCTGGCCTTTGAACTCCTCGAGGTAGTGAATGACGCGGCGGAAGACCGCCTCCTTCTCCTGCTCCTGCACGTTCCAGTGCCACTCCTCCTGCGCCCCGTGCGCGGCGCGGAACGCCTCCTCGATCTGGTCCCGACGCGCGTCCCGCACGACGGCGATGATCTCGCCGGTCGCGGGGTCCCTGACCTCCGACGTTTCCAGCCCGCCTCCGGCCACCCAGCGTCCGCTCACGTAGTGCTTCACCTCGGGCACTGCCCCGGCCGGAAGAACGACGTCCTTCGCCATATCGCGAAGTCGCATCTTACCCTCCTTGTAAATGACGAATTAAATTGCCGCCTCTATCCTATTTCCGAAGTCCAAAAATCGCAAGGGCGTTCGAAGTGGTCTGCTCGCCGAGCACCGAGATACTCGTGTTCTGGAGTTCCGCGATGCGCTTTGCCGTCTGGATGACGTAGGCCGGCTCATTGCGCTTGCCGCGGTAGGGCACGGGCGCCACGTAGGGCGCGTCCGTCTCGAGAAGCAGATTCGTCTTCGGCACATAGCGCACCACCTCGTCGTAATCGGAGGTGAAGGTCACTACGCCGCCGAAGGAGAACGAGAGGCCCATGTCGAGGAGCGCTTCCGCGTCCGCCTTGGTGCCGCTCATAAAGTGAACGATGCCCTGCGGTACCTCGCGGTAGTGCGCCCGGAGAATATCAATGAGGTCCGCGAACGCCTGCCTGCCGGCAGGCACGGCCTCGCGGCAGTGGATCATGAGCGGCTTCTCGAGCTCCGCCGCAAGCCGGATGTGCTCAAGGAACACCTGTTTCTGTTCGGCCTTACTCTCGTCGCCGAGCCGGTAGTAGTCGAGGCCGCACTCCCCGATCGCGACGACCGCCTTGTCCTTCCCCAGCTTTTTATAGAATTCGTAGTCGAACTTCTCGGTTGCGACGGCGCTCGTAGGATGAAGGCCCGCGGTCGCAAAGACGCCCTCCTTCTCCTTCTTTGCGAGCGCGATAGCGGCCTCCGAGGTGCCGCGCTCCGTTCCCACGTTCACCA
>CAYSDW010000068.1:0-417 GCA_964429925.1 uncultured Candidatus Saccharibacteria bacterium
TCCCGAACGAGATACTCGTCGTGCCGCTCGGGCTCCTCGGCTACCGCTTTCGCCAGATCCTGCCAGTCGCCTTCGCCGGCAACCTCGCGTTCAACTCGCTCTACGCCACGGGAACGATCGGCCTTTTCAATCTCTTCTAAAGCGGTATCCTTATCGCGTGATGGAACATCTTACTGGACAGGAAATAGGGAGCGCAACGCCGGAAAGTCCCGAAACAACGCTCCACGCGCTCAAAGAGAAGGACAAGAAGCTCCGCACGGAGCTCGAAACAAGCACGTTCCCGGACGACGCGCGCTTTACGGAACTCCTCAAAGACATCGAGCGCATGAGCGACGGCGTACGCGACCCCTACCAGACGGGCGTGGAACGGGCGCGCAAACAGCAATTGGCTTGGCTGCAGGAATACTACGGCCCCTC
>CAYSDW010000068.1:427-3676 GCA_964429925.1 uncultured Candidatus Saccharibacteria bacterium
GGAACCAGAAATTCAACGAGCTTGAAACGGAGATCGAGAAAGTCACGGACGAAGTTGCCCGTCTTAAGGAAATAGCCGGCTCATAATAAACATCACGGTGGACGAGAAAACTGTTACAACCGAAGAGGGATGGAAGAAGGCGCTCACGCCGGAGCAGTACCGCGTGATGCGCGAGAAGGGCACGGAGACGCCGTTCTCCGGCAAGCTTCTCCAGAACAAAGAAACGGGCATGTACCTTTGCGCCGGGTGCGGCAACGAACTTTTCTCTTCCGACACGAAGTTCGAATCTGGAACCGGCTGGCCGAGCTTCTGGGCGCCCGCGCATGAGGACAGCGTCGAATACCGCGAGGACGCGAGCGGCGGCACGAAGCGCACCGAGGTGGTATGCGCGAAATGCGGGGCTCATCTGGGCCACGTTTTCGACGACGGGCCAAGGGATAAGACCGGAAAGAGATACTGCATCAACTCGGTCTGCCTGGGTTTCGAGAAAAAATAAGCACGCAAACAAAAAACACCGCCTTGGGCGGTGTTTTTTGTTCTTTTTGCCTTAGAGCTGTTCGATGTCGGCATCGAGCTGCTGGAGGTCCTTGTCGATATCGCCGAGATCGATGGCGTTGAGATCATCGGTGATATCAGCGGTCGTGTCGCCGCCGGAGAGCGGTTGTGCCGTCTGCGGCAGTTCCCCAGGTGCCCGATACGTCGGCTGATAGTAGGCATACCACCAAAGACCGGCGACCACGAGCGCTCCTATGACCACCCAGACCCATACCTTCTTGTTTTTGTTTTCCATGGTAGTGATGAGTTCGCCTTATTGAGTTGACGTCGCCACGGGGGGAGTCGAAGTTGCCGGCTCCTCATCCACGCGCGGAATATCGCGGAGCGACTGGATAGCGTTCTGCACCGCCTGGCGGGCATTCCTCATCGCACCGTCGCGGAGCGCCGTAAGGTCGCGGTGAAGCAGTTGGCGAGCATTCCGCATGGCTTGCTTCAGAGCGTCTTCCGACGTGAACGTCACGGAGTATGACTTCTTTGCCTGTTCCTCGACCGCCTGGCGAGCCGTGCCGATCGCGGTCTTTGCCGCCTCGATCGCGGTCTTGACGCGGAGAACGTCTGCTCCGTTCGCCTCCGCTTTCT
Source organism: uncultured Candidatus Saccharibacteria bacterium (assembly GCA_964429925.1). GTDB lineage: Bacteria > Patescibacteriota > Minisyncoccia > UBA6257 > CAYSDW01 > CAYSDW01. Next base: position 1,562 of record CAYSDW010000068.1, read on the forward strand.
CCATACGAAGCTGGACCTTGCCGAGCACGTTGCTTAGTTGGTCAAGCACGTTTATGAAGTGTCCCGTCCAGCGCTCGTTGAGCTTGCTCAGCTGGTCGTCGACGCGAAGTGCGCGCTCCTTCTTGCGCTCATCCTTGATCGCCTCGACCCTGGTTTTAAACTCCTCGCGCTTCTCCTCTACCTTCACGCGCGTCGCTTCCCGGACCGCCTGGAAGTTCTCCTTGACCGCATCGCGGCGTTCCTCGATCTGCTTCTTCAACTCCTCGCGACGCTTCTCGAAATCGACCTTCTGCGCCTCACGCGCTTCGCGCACCTGGGTGCGCAGCTGATCACGGAGATCTCGCGGGCTCGTCGTTGCGCTCCCCGTTTGCGCGACGGCGGGGATGATGGCGGCGCCCATAAGGGCGAAGGCCGTCGACCCCGAAACTATTAATTTGGTTATTGATCTCATGGGTTCCATAGTACCATAAAGCATATCCGGACGGCATCGGGCCGCGACTCCATGTGGAAAACAGCCAAAAAACAAGCATATTCTCCTCTTGCCAGAAAGCGCGCCCAAGTGGCGCTCTCCGTGCTAAAAAAGATCGTCCCGCGGGCGCGGATCACGCTCCGCTACGGGAACAACTGGCAGCTTTTGGTCGCCGTCATCCTTTCCGCCCAATGCACCGATAAAAAAGTGAACGAGGTTACGGCAAAGTTATTTAAAAAGTACCGCTCCCTCGACGATTACGTGCGCGCTGACCGAAAAGAGTTCGAGCGCGCCATCCATTCCACCGGCTTCTATCGCGCGAAGACGAAGAACATTCTCGCGGCGGCGAAGCTCATCAAAGAAAGATTTGGGGGCAAACTCCCGAAGACGATGACCGAGATGCTTACCGTCCCCGGCGTGGCGAGAAAAACGGCGAACGTCGTTCTGGGGAACGCCTACGGCGTCGTAGAGGGCATCGCAGTCGACACCCACGTGCGGCGCCTTGCGAAGAGGTATGGCCTCACGACGCATGATGATCCGGTAAAGATCGAGCGGGACCTTATGGCGCTTTATCCGAAAAAAGAATGGTTCTCGCTCACCTATCGCCTCATCGACTACGGCAGGAAGTACTGCCCCGCCCGTCCCCACGACCACGCTGTCTGCCCCTTGAGCGTCGCACTCAAAAAGAAGAACCTCCTCCCGAATTGAATTGTTACCATTATACCCGCCATGGCTGGTATGATGGGAAAAGTTTTGGCGCCCCGCATCTGCGGGGCGCCGGGCGCCTACTCGATGCCGATGCTGGCGGACATCACAACCCAACCCACAGCATTCGGCCACACGTGCCGCAATCCGCGCCTCCCATCCCGTCGTGTCTGATGTTCCGGCGACCACAGCCGTGGAGGAACATCCACAGCTTTTGCCACCATCGAGAGTACGGGTAAGAGAGGGGCCTGCGCTTCGTCATATGACAGCTCCTTTCCTTGGGCTGCTTTCGAACACTCCCCACGCGGTTCTGATGAACCGAAGATAGAGTCCGCGGGGAATCCAGTGGCTGGTACCTGTACCCTTTCCGTGAAAGACGCGCGAGATCTCCGTGAGGCGGCCGTTCCCTTTGCGGAACCTGACCTCGATCTCCTCGAATCCGAGGAGGACGCTCACGGCCGCTCCGCCGCCATCCCTGGCAACTGCGATGACACGAATTCCATGTGCCAAGGCGTCTCCCCCTCTCTTCCGCTACCCGTAGATCAGCTTGTAGCTGAAGACGGCCAAGGCGAGCAGCAGGGAAAGCACGTTCCAGATCTTCACCGGCCATGACTTGATCCTGAAGCCGTAGACGATCCATCCCACGATGCCGACGAGAAGGATGCCGTACATCAGCATCGAGATGTCCGATGCCGGCTTCGGCGCCATCTGCCACACCGCGACGACCTGCGGCAGGAACGAAGAGGTGGTGAGAGCGCCGGAAACCAATCCGAGGATCTCCGTCCGTTTATCCACGTTACCCTCCGTGTGTGAATTTACTGCGCTCAATTATACACAATTTTTTCTATTTTGACAAGATGCGGGGCGGGAGTTATACTTCCTTTGCCGGTAACCAAGACGGCTACTCTGCCCTCGAGGCAGAGAGGAAAGTCGGGACACTC
>CAYSDW010000069.1:0-819 GCA_964429925.1 uncultured Candidatus Saccharibacteria bacterium
CGACGCTCTCCGACCGCGGCCCTCGGCCGAAGTACAAGATCTGCGTTTCGGGCGCCGCGGAGACGGGCCACTGCGCGCAGGACGCGCTTGAAAAGTCCGAGCAGGTGGGGCGGCTTATCGCGAAGTACGGCATGGTGCTCGTGACGGGGGCCACGACCGGCACCCCCTACTGGGCGGCGAAGGGCGCCAAGGAGGCGGGCGGCATCGTGATCGGTCTCTCGCCGGCGTCTTCCGAGGCCGAGCATCTCAAAAAGTACCATCTGCCCGTCGATTACCACGACCTCATCATCTATACCGGGTTCGAATACTCGGGCCGCAACCTCCTCCTTACGCGCTCGTCGGATGCGGTCATCACGCTCTGCGGCCGCATGGGTACCTTGAACGAGTTCACCATCGCCTTCGAGGACGATAAACCTATCGGGGTGCTCGAAGGGAGCGGCGGCATCACGAACGAGTTGCGGCACCTTTTGGATATTGCGAAGCGCGGTCCCGGCAAGGTGGTCTTTGACCGGGATCCCGAGCAGCTTCTCCTAAAGGTCGTTCAGATGATCGAAAAAGAAAAAGAGAACAGCTATGCCTAGCGTAAAAGCAAAAAAGGGAGCATCAGCGGCAAAGACAGCGAAGCAAAAGCCCATCGGCACGGTGACCCATTATTACGGCGGTCTTGGCGTCGCGATCGTGAAGTTCACGAAGGCCGTAGAGACCGGAACAAATGTCCGTTTCGAGGGGGCAACGACCGCATTCTCGCAGACAATCTCTTCCCTGGAATACGACCATAAGCCGGTTTCCGCAGCCCCGAAGGGCAAGGAGGTGGGCGTG
>CAYSDW010000069.1:829-2794 GCA_964429925.1 uncultured Candidatus Saccharibacteria bacterium
CACGATTATTTCCGCCCACCTCATGGACGGGAACAGTATTACGGGGGTTATCAACTACGACCCGGGCCGCATTGCGGCGCAGATCATCACCGGCATCGGTTTTATCGGCGCCGGCATGATCATCTTCAACCAGTCCAAGCTCCAGGGCATCACCACGGCCGCCGGCATCTGGGTGACGGCTGCGATCGGCATGGCGGTCGGGTACCGATTCTATGCGATGGCGGTGCTCGCGACCATCCTGGTGCTTTTCATCTTTGTCCTTTTGTGGCTTTTGGAGGAGTGGATCGTGAAGAAGTTCGCGTCCGAGGCGCCGATGTCCGACTAGAACCCGCATGGTGTTTTTGCGGCGTTTCGTACTGCCCGTAAGTTTGCTTTCGGGCACGATCATCGGGGCGGGCGTCTTTTCCCTCCCGTTCGTGTTCGTGGCGTCCGGCTGGGCGATTGGTCTCGCGTACCTCGCGGGATTCGGCGCCGTTTTCACGCTCATTCACCTGATGTATGCCGATATCCTGCTTGCGGACGGCGAACATGACTTTGTCGGCTATGCGCGCCGCTACCTCGGCCGGTGGGCGGGCCGCCTGGCGTTCCTTATGACCGTCGTAGGGATGCTCTTCGCGCTCACCGTCTACCTGGTGCTCGCAAAGAGCTTCTTCGCGGTCCTCGCGCCATCGCTCTTTCCGGAACTCGCGCTCCTCGGTTTCTGGGCGTTCGGCTCCCTTGTGATGTTCTTCCCGGTGCGCGGCGTGGCGGCGCTCGAGGTGCTCGCGGTTCTCGTGATCATCGGCATCATCGGCGTCATCACCGTCTACGGCGTGCCTCAAGCGGCTCGTCTCGCCGAGCTTCCTGCGGCGAATCTCTGGTATCTCTTTTTGCCCTTCGGTCCCGTTCTTTTTTCGTACTCCGGCAGGGTCGCCATACCTTCGCTCCTCGCGTACCTGAAACGCGAAGCGCCGGAGCCCGCGCACATGCGGAAGGTGATCGGCTGGGGCACGGCCATACCCGGCATCGTCTATCTTCTCTTCGCGCTCGGCATCATCGGTCTCTCGCAGACGGTCTCCGAGGACGCCGTCTCGGGCATCCTCGGCCTGCCGCCGTTTCTTTTGCGGGCCATTGGCGCTTTCGGCATCGCTTCGCTCATCAGCTCCTATCTCGTTGTCGGCATCAGCGTCATGCGGGTACTCGAGAAAGATCTTGCCGCGCCGCGGCTTTTCTCGGCTCCTCTCGTCATTGGCGCGCCTCTCGCTCTCTACGCCGCAGGCCTTCAGGATTTTCTTACGCTTGTTTCCGTAAGCGGCGGCGTCTTTATCGCGCTCGAGGGTGTTTTTATCGCGCTCATGTGGCGGAAGGCGCGCGCCCATCTCCTCCTCTCTCCGCGCTTCACGTACGCGGTTGGCGCGCTTGTTGCGGTGTTTATCGGAGGAGCGCTCTATGAGATAATGCGAGTATTATGAGGAATGGACGAAGCAAAACCGCGAACGCCCGCTATGCTCCGGAGCGAACCGAGCGGCGCGAGTTCCCGAAGGGCGCAAAGGGCATCGTGTTCTGCGACACGTGCGGCATCACGTATTACAAAAAGGCGTGGCATCACAACCTGCGGCACTTCAAGTCATTTGAGAAGGACGTGCCGGTCGTGTTCCGTACCTGTCCGGCCTGCCAAATGATCAAGAACAAGCAGTACGAGGGGCTCGTCCGGCTGGTGAACGTCCCGCCGAAGCTCCAGAGGGAGCTGGAGCGCCTCATCCGGAACTACGGCGAGCGCGCGTACCAGCGCGATCCGCTCGACCGCGTCATCGCCGCCAAGAAAACGAAAAGCGGCTACGAGGTCACAACGACCGAGAACCAGCTTGCGCAGAAATTGGCGCGGAAGATAGCGGAAACCTTCAAGACGGCGCGCATCGCCGTTTCGCATTCGGCGCGCCCCAGCGATGTGGCGTTTATCACGGTCACATTTTCTTAGAACCTATC
>CAYSDW010000069.1:2804-3648 GCA_964429925.1 uncultured Candidatus Saccharibacteria bacterium
CGCTCTATGAGCTATTCCCCCTCGCCACAAGGCACGACGACGCAGGCGTACCCTTGCGGTACGTCAAGGAGGAGTAACGCCGTAGCGAGGGGGAATAGCCATAGCCCTTCGGGTTCTGGCTCGCCTGCCCGATTGCTTCGTTACGCCTCCTCGACGTACTCTCCGAGTACGACATCGTCGGCAAGCCTTGCACTCGGCCAGGCGAGTCGAGAACGCGTTTGAGGAGTATGAGCAAGATAGGTTCTGGCGCTTTCTTCGAGGCGGCTGCCATCCTGGCCGTCTTTTCGGTACCGCTCGGCACGCGGGCGTTTTTCGGCTTCGTAACGCCGGGCTTCGACGAGTATGAATCCTTTTTCCTCTACACGAGCGACATCGCCCTCCTGCTCTTTCTTGCGCTCCTAACCCTCGAGGAGGCGAGGTGGCTCCCGCGTGTCATCGGCGCGTTGCCGCGCGCGATCACGCTCTCCGGCGCGCTCATGCTCCTCGCGGCCGGGGCATCGCTCGTTGCCGCTCCTTCGCCCTTCCTCGCGCTTTATGCCTTCGCGCGGCTTCTCTTCGGGGCACTCTTCGCGCTGGGCCTCGCCGCCGCTATAAGTGGAAAGCGTGTTCCTTTGACGTTCTTCTTCGGTTCCCTCGCCGCCTCAGGCGTCTTTCAGGCGTTTCTCGCGTTCCTGCAGTTCAAGGCGCAGGGGAGCGTTGGCCTCTCGCTCCTCGGGGAGCCGCTTCTCGGTCCGCGCGTCGGCGGCGCGGCGAAGGTCATCGTCGAAGGCGGAGCGCTTCTTCGCGGCTACGGGACCCTGCCGCACCCGAACGTTCTTGCCGCGTTCCTGCTCGTCGCGTTCCT
>CAYSDW010000070.1:0-1503 GCA_964429925.1 uncultured Candidatus Saccharibacteria bacterium
AGCGCGCGCTCCTTGAGGTTATTGAAGAGCGTGGTGAGGTTCAGCGATGACTTTGCCTCAGGCAGGGACGTGAAGAAGTACACCCCCTTGTTCTCGTCGTAGCTTATGGCGGCGCCCTTTCCCGCGGTGAACGCCGTGAATTCCGTTCCCGGAACGCGCACGCCGGAGAGGGCAATGCGGCCGTCCGCAAAGGAGGTGATAAGCGTTTCTCCCGAGACCCGTATCGTCAAGGCGGGGACGGGAAGAGGAACGGCGACGCTCTTTTCCGGTACGAGGATAATATGCTCCGCTTTTGTGACCAGGGACGGCTCGACCGCGAGAACGCGGCGCCATGTCGCATATCCTTCTTTCTGCACGGTCACTTCGTACGCGCGCGGTAGGAGGCCGGAGACGAGGGTGCCGCTCGAGATGAGGCCGCTCGCGTTCCGTACCGCTTTGCCGTTCAAGAGGATCTCGGCGTCGCGGGGGACGCTTTCGATATAGACGCCGCCGGTCTTCCGGACCGCGAAGGTTTCCGGGTCGACCCGCCAACCGTTCGCATAGAGCAGAACGCCCCCTCCCGAGACCAGGAAGAGGACGACAAGAGCGTAGAAAATGATCCTCCGCGTCGTAAGAGACATCTGTCTTTTGAAGCAACTCTATTATACTATAAGCGCAACATGCGATTTATTGTGCGGGGCGGGAAGCCGCTTCGGGGCGAGATAGAACTCATGGGCGCGAAGAACGAGGCAACCAAAGTGCTGGTCGCCTCGCTCTTAACCGATGAGCCCTGCACGTTCGAGCATTTTCCGCGGATCGGGGACGCCGCCATCACTGCCGACCTTTGCCGCGCGATCGGAAGCGAGATCAAGGACGAGGACGGCGCGCTTACGATCCGGACCAAAGAGATCGGCGCGTCCCACATTCCTTCGCAGAGCCGCAAGAACCGCATTCCCATTCTTACCCTGGGGCCGCTTCTCGCGCGCACCGGGGAAGCGCGCGTACCGGTCCTGGGCGGCGATAAGATCGGTCCCCGGCCGGTGGACATTCACCTGGATGCCCTTCGGGCCATGGGCGCGGAGATCACAGAGGACGAGGCCGGCTATAGAGCCGAAGCGCCTCATGGGCTTCGGGGCGCGAATATCGCCTTTCGCCTTCCCTCCGTGGGAGCGACCGAGAACACCATCCTCGCCGCGGTGCTCGCCAAGGGCCGGACGGTGATACGGAACGCGGCCATAGAACCCGAGATCATCGATCTGGTCGGCATGCTTCAGAAGATGGGCGCGATAATCGAGATAGGCGCGAATCGCACCATTTACATCGATGGCGTGCCGCGTCTCTCGGGCGTGCGCCATCGGATCATCCCTGACCGCAACGAGGCGGTTTCGTTCGCGTGTCTTGCCATCCTCTCCGGCGGCGAGGTGCTCGTGCGGGGGGCGATCCAGGAGCACCTCATGACGTTCCTGAACGCCGTGCGCCGCGTTGGCGCGGAATACGAGGTACGGGAGGACGGCATCGTGTTCT
>CAYSDW010000070.1:1513-2115 GCA_964429925.1 uncultured Candidatus Saccharibacteria bacterium
ACGACCTCCGCGGCATTGAATTCGAGACGGATACGCATCCCGGCTTCATGACCGACTGGCAACAGCCCTTCACGGTTCTCCTCACGGCCGCCCGGGGAACCTCCGTGATACACGAGACCGTCTACGAGGACCGCTTCGGCTACACCGAGGACTTGAATTCGATGGGGGCGGATATTAAGGTATTCTCGAAATGCCTGGGCGAGCTTCCCTGCAGATTCCAGGGACACGGGTTCGCGCATAGCGCGATCATCCACGGTCCCACGCCGCTGCGCTCCGCCCCCCTCTCCGTTCGGGATTGGGACTCATACGGTGGCCGTCGAGTTGAAGGACATCGTTCAAGGCCCCAACGTCGCCTCCGGCTCGTGGACCTTCGACGTGATTCAGTGACCCACCCCGGCCCACCGGGCCGGAGGGGGCCAACCGTTTGCCCCTCCGGCCCGTCCACGCTCCAGGAAAACGCCCAGTCTGCCGTCGGTTCTTTATACGCCAATCCAGGCTACGAAGGCCGATTGACCGACGCGCCGCGCGAGCACGCAATGGGACTGGCCTTCGTGGCCATGCTGTTACTGGCGAGTCTGGCCGGCCCCCCTTCCCCCGTGGTG
>CAYSDW010000070.1:2125-3494 GCA_964429925.1 uncultured Candidatus Saccharibacteria bacterium
GCGCATATCATTGCGGCGTTATCGGCGGAAGGGGAGTCGGTGATAGAAGGCGTGGAGGAGATCGACCGCGGGTACGAGCGGATCGACGAGCGTCTTAGAGAATTGGGAGCTGACATCGTGCGGGAATAGAACCTACCTATGTTCACGAGAAAGATAGGCATTGACCTTGGGACGGCGAACACCATCGTGTTCGTGCCCGGCAAGGGTTTCATCATCAACGAACCGACGATCGTGGCGTTAAGCTTGCCCGAGAACGCCGTCTTGGCCGTCGGCAAGGAGGCCAAGGAGATGATCGGCCGGACGCCGGAGGACATCGTGGCCTATCGGCCGCTCAAAGACGGCGTCATCGCCGACTATTATATCACGAAGGCGATGCTCGCGTATTTCATCGCCAAGGCGGTGGGGCCGTTCAATTTTTTCAAGCCGGAGGTCGTGATCTCGGTGCCGGCGGGCATCACCCAGACGGAACGCCGCGCGGTTTTGAACGCCGCGCGCGAGGCGGGAGCCCGCGAGGCGTATATCGTCAAGGAGCCGATCCTCGCGGCCTTGGGCGCGGGCATTCCCATTAACGCCCATCATGGCAACATGATCGTGAACATCGGCGGCGGCACCTCCGAGGTTGCCGTGGTCTCCCTGGGCGGCATCGTGAGCTGGGCGAGTTTGCGCGTGGCGGGGAACAAGTCCGACCAGGCGATCATGGATTACATCAAGAAGAAATACTCGCTCTCGATCGGCGAGCAAACCGCCGAGCAGGTGAAGATCCAGATCGGCTCGGCCCTGCCGATAAAGCAAAAGCTTGAGTTCCAGCTTCGCGGGCGGGATCTCGTATCGGGCCTTCCGAAGGACGTGACGGTAACTTCGAACGAGATAGCGGAGGCCTTGAACCCGCTCCTCTTCGACATTACCGCTTCCGTCCGGAACGTGTTCAACGAGACGCCGCCGGAGTTGGTGGCGGACATCATGGAGAAGGGCATCATCCTTTCGGGCGGAGGCGCACAGCTTCGCCATCTGGACGAGTTCTTCGGGCGCGCGTTGGGCGTGGCGACCTACGTTGCCGAAGAACCTCTCTACTGCGTCGCAAAGGGCACGGGCCTCATCTTGAACCACATCGACATCTATAAGCGGACGCTCTTGAACAAGCGGTGATGGGGTCTCTCTTATACATAATCCTCAAACGCGTTGCGAGGATGCAGGCGCAAGTGCAAGGCTTGCCGACGATGGCGTACCCAGCGGGTACGTCGAGGAGGTGTAACGCAGCGCTTGCGCCTGGAGACCGCAACCCAAAGGGATACGGCCAATTTCGCCCAGCCCTTCGTTGCTCCTCGTCGACGTACTCTTCGAGTACGACTTCCTCGTCGCGCCTCGGTCT
>CAYSDW010000071.1:0-3455 GCA_964429925.1 uncultured Candidatus Saccharibacteria bacterium
ATATCGGTCGCCTGGCCCTCGGCGCCGCCGTGCGGCTGGTGAATCATCACCTCTGCATTCGGGAGCGCGTATCGCTTTCCCCCCTGGCCTGCAGAGAGAATCACCGCGGCGGCGGAAGCCGCCATGCCGACGCACACGGTGGAGACCGCCGGCTTCACGTGATTCATCGTATCGAGAATGGCGAGGCCGGCCGTCACGGTGCCGCCCGGGCTGTTGATGTAGAGCGAGATGTCCTTCTTCGGGTCCTCGGCTTCAAGGAAAAGAAGCTGGGCGATGACGAGATTGGCCATGTCGTCATCGATGGGTCCGCCGAGGAATATGATGCGCTCTTTCAGAAGGCGCGAATAGATATCGTAGGCGCGCTCGCCGAACTGGCTCTTCTCGATGACCATCGGGATGAGCATTGAAGCGCGGGGTTGTGAGGTGTTTCTCATATGTGCGGGAAACTAGGGAATACTACTCCGACGTGATCGGCGCAATAAGCGCGTTCTCCTGTGCGATCCTCTTGCCCCACGCATAGAACGCGCCGATAACGACCATGAGCACGATGATGACGATGGATATGACGACGCCCCAGGACTGCTGGGCGGGCGAGGGCACTCCAATTTGTGGGACCGGCTCGCCCGGCGGGAGAAGCTTTTCCGGTTCCATATCACTTCCCGTCAACATACATCTTTCGCGCGCGCTCAAATGCGGCTTCGGCCGCGGCGCGTCCTTCAAACCCCGTGACGGACACCTCTTTATTCTGAAGCTTTTTGTAGGTGGAGTAGAAATGCTCTATTTCCTTCAACGTGTGCGGGTTAACGTCCGCAAGTTCTTTCACTTCCTTCCATCGCGGGTCGTCGCAGGGAACGGCGATGACTTTATCGTCAACATCGCCGCTGTCTATCATCTTCATGAGCGCTACGGGGCGCGCTCGCACCAAAATACCCGGCGCAAGCGGATAGGTCGTGAGTAGCACGACATCAAGCGCGTCGCCGTCGTCCCAGAGCGTCTGCGGGACGAAGCCGTAATCGAACGGGAAGTCCTGGCCCGTGTGCGCGACCCTATCGAGCGCGATGAGGCCGGTCTTCTTGTCAATCTCGTACTTGTTATGGGAGCCCTTCGGGATTTCGATGATGACGTTCATCTCGTCCTTTCCCCCTGGGTCTATGTCGTGCAGCAAATTCATATGGGGTGAGTATACCTCATGCTATCCGTTTGTGTAGCTTATACGTGTTCCCGTGCGAAATTCGCCTACTACCGTTCTCCGTGATAGCAAAACCCCGCGCTAAGAAGCGCGGGGTCAAAGGGCACAAGGGTCTGAAAAGTTCTCAAACTCGAGTCCCGAGCGCTACTCGTGGGAAGCCGGAACGCCGGAAAGGAACCAACGGTCGTCCCAGCCGCTGCCGTGGCGGTAGCAGCCCACGTTCCGCTCGCCGTACCAGCGGCCGAACGCCAAGTAGCAATAGTTGTCCCATTGTGAGCCGTTCGGATACTTGTCGGCGAAGGCCGGGTCCGCTTCGTTTGCCGCCGCTTGCGCGCGCGGGTCCGACACGAGGCCGTATTGCGCGAGAAATGCCGAAACCTCGTTTGCCGGAATGAAGCGCTTGATCGGGATGAAGTACACGTCGACTTCCTCGCCTTCGCCTTGCGGCATCGTGGCGACCGCCTCGCTGCTGAAGTACTTGTTGCGGCCCGTGGCGTCGATCACTTCCTGCGGAGAACGCGAGCGGTCGACACGAACGCGGCGGACAATGATATCGTCCAGCGCCTCAACATGCTTGCGGAAGACGGCGACCATCTCATCAATGGTCGCATTTCCCGGCATCTTGAGAACTTTCTGCACATCTTCCGACAGGAGGCCGGACTTGCGAAGTTTCGTTGCAAGCCGGTCATTAATCTGGCCAATCTGCCCGTTGGTGATGGACTTGGTCCTGACATGAGTAGTCATTGCGTCATCCTTCAAAGGAAAGCTGTACGACTCGACCCGAACGGGTTTCGCCACAGCAGACAGCGACCATAATTATTAAAGCGAGGCCTTGTTATGAGGCGCTGTCTGCTGTGGCGAATTCGCACGGTATTCAATGAACCGACTAACTGTTATATAGTATACACGAACTTATATTTCTGTCAAGACCTGCCGGATTGTGGCTTAAATAAGCCATTTATTCGTCCCTCGCTTTGTCGCGGTCTTCTTCTTTATCAGCAGCCGTTTCGTCAGATGCGGGAAGTTCTGTTGATTCCTCTTCAGCGGGAAGCGTGGTCTTTTCTTCGGTCGGTTCGGTCACTACTTCGAGCGTATCGGTGGGCATCACTCCGGCTTCCTCCGATGGAGTCAGTTCGACCGTGTCGCCGTCGCTTTCAGCGACTTCCGTGCCGCCCGCCGACACGATGTCGATGTTCCAGCCCGTGAGCTTCGCGGCAAGCCGGACGTTCTGCCCGCCGCGCCCGATGGCGAGCGACTGCTCGTCCTCAGAGACGGTCACCGTCGCGCGATGGTCGGCTTCATTGAGCGCGACTTCAAGCGGGGTGGCGGGGGAGAGCGCCTCTTTCACGAATTCCCTCGGGTCGTCGTTCCACTCGATGATGTCAATGCGTTCGCCGCCGAGCTCGCTCATCACGGTTGAGACGCGCACGCCCCGCTGGCCGACGAGCGAGCCGACCGGGTCGACGTGCGGGTCAAGCGATGCGACGGCGATTTTGGTGCGGCTCCCGGGCTCTCGCGCGAGCGCCCGCACCTCTATGGAGCCGGCGGCCAATTCCGGCGCCTCCATTTCAAAAAGCTTCACGACGAACTTCGGATGCGCGCGGGAGAGCCGCAGGTAGACGCCGCGGAACCCTTCGTCCACCGCGTAGAGGTAGGCCCTGATGCGCTCGCCCATGCGGTACCGCTCGCCCGGTATCTGTTCCTCGTAGGGGATGATGCCGGTGGTGCGCCCGAGGTCCACGTATATGGCGCCGCGTTCCATGCGCTGCACGACGCCGCTCACAATCTGGCCTTTTTTTTCGCCGAATTCCTCCATCATGGAAAGCTTTTCGGCTTCGCGCACCTTCTGGATGACCACCTGTTTGGCGGTCTGCGCCGCGATGCGGCCGAAATCGTCCTGCGGCTCGAGCGGGAAGATAATTTCCTCGCCGAGGGCGGCGCCGCGCTTTATGAGTTTCGCATCGGCGAGGAGGATGTGCTTTTCGGGGTCGAAGCGCGGCAGTTCTCCTTCCGCGAGGTGTTCCTCGTCGGCGTGGAACGCGTGCCCGTGCATGTGTTCGACCGCAACCTCCTCGTCGGGCGCAGGAAAGCGCACCGTCGTGTCGTCCACGACGGTTTTTACCTGTTCGAAGGAGATGGTGCCGGTAGAGAGGTCGAGCTTCGCGCGGATGATTTGCCCGCGCTTGCCGTATTCGCGCTTGTAGGCGGTCGCCATCGCGCTCTCAATGGCGTCAACCATCGTCGCGCGACTGATGCCTCTGTCTTC
>CAYSDW010000072.1:0-3190 GCA_964429925.1 uncultured Candidatus Saccharibacteria bacterium
TACGTGGCGATGACGAAGCCCCTCCCCGACGGCAGGCCTTCCCTGCGCGACATGGCGGTCAAGGCGATAGAATCGAAAACGATCGCTGTCGTGCCCGAGTGGCAGGAAAAGATATTCATGCACTGGATGAAAAACCTGCGGGACTGGCCGATCTCGCGCCAGATCTGGTGGGGCATCCCCATTCCCGCGAAGTACTGCGCCTGCGGAGAGGTTATCGTGGACGTCGAGGACGGCATACGCGAGTGTCCGCGCTGCAAAAGCGGCGAGCTTAAGCGGGACCCCGACACGTTCGACACATGGTTCTCGTCAGGCCAATGGCCGTACGCCACGCTCCAGGCGGCAGGAGGGCGCGACTTCGAGACATTTTTCCCGACCGACGTGATGGAGACCGGCTACGACATCCTCTTTTTCTGGGTGGCGCGGATGATCATGTTCTCCTACTACCGCACCGGAAAGGAACCCTTCCGGACCGTCCTTATCCAGGGACTCGTGCGCGACAAGGACCGCAAGAAGATGTCGAAGAGTAAGGGGAACGTGGTTGACCCCTTGGGCGTCATCGACACCTACGGCACCGACGCCCTTCGCTTTGCGCTCGTTTTCGGCAGCGCCCCGGGAACGGACATCCCTCTTTCCGAGGACAAAGTGCGCGGCATGAAGCATTTTGCGAACAAACTCTGGAACATCGCGCGGTTCATCCTCGCGAACACGGAACAGAGGCATTTTGCCCTCCAAGAGCCGCCCGAGCCAAAGACGGACGAGGACCGCGCCGTTCTCGCGAAGCTCGCAGAGACGAAAGAGCAGGTCACCGAGCATCTCGACCACTTTGAGCTCCACGAGGCGGCGCAGGCCGCGTACCACTTCGCGTGGCATGAGCTTGCCGACGTTTATATCGAGAAGAGCAAGAGCCGGCTTGCGACGGAACACGGAGAACGCACCCGCGAGATCCTTGCGTATGCGCTCCGCGCGACGCTTAAACTGCTCCATCCCTTCATGCCGTTCGTGACCGAAGCCGTCTACCAAAAACTTCCCGAGAAGAACGCGCCGTTCCTGATGGTTGAGCGGTGGTAACATAACATCATGTACCTGGCGCTCGTGCTCCTCGGCCTCCTGCCCAGCTTTGCCTGGCTTGCGTTCTATCTCGAGGAAGATCTCCACCCCGAACCGCGGCGGCTCATCTTCCTCACCTTTCTCGCCGGCGCCGCCGTTACGGTCATCGTCTTCGCCGCTCAGCTTGCATGGAACGCCGGCGTGGAATTCCTGGAGTTTTCCTCGCGCGGTCTTGCGGCGCTCTTCGGTCTTGCCGCCATCGAGGAGCTCTTTAAGTTCGGAGCGGCCTACTTCGTCGTCGCGCGGAGCCGCGCGTTCGACGAGCCCGTTGACGCGATGATCTACCTTATCGTCGCCGCCCTCGGCTTTGCCGCCGTCGAGAACATCGGCGCGCTCGACACCACCGTGGACGCGTTCCGCTCCGCGAACGGCGACACGGGTGTGGCGCTCGTAAGCCGCGTCTTTGAGACCACGACGCTCCGCTTCATCGGCGCCACCCTCCTCCATGCGCTAAGCTCCGCCATTGTCGGCTTTTACTGGGCCAAGGGCATCCTGCGCGGCCGGAGCGCGCGGTTCCTCCTCGCCGGAATTCTTATCGCCACCGGATTGCACGCGCTGTTCAACTACTTTATACTTAGATTCGACGAGGTCATCTACGCGACGTTGTTCCTGGTAGTGATCGCCTTTTTCGTACTGAACGATTTTGAAAAACTAAAGGCGACGACACAAGGAGAGGCCGCCCCGAAGACCAATTGATCCGATCCCATGGACGAAGAAACCCGCAACTATTTTGAACGGCTGGCGCACGGCGAGAATTCAGAAGACGCTCGGCGCGTTGAATTAGCGAAAGCCGGCCCTTCGACGATCAAGATCCAAAAAGAAGAGGCCCCCGTAGAGATCAGCATTGAGAACGACGAGGACGCGGAAGACGAAAAGGAGGAGACGGGCGCCGAGGCGGAGGGCCAGCTTACCATAGACGTGTATCAGATGCCGGACGAGATCGTCATCGAATCGACCATCGCCGGCGTGAAGCCCGAGGACCTCGATATCAACATTACGAGCGAGGCGGTCACCATCCGGGGCGAACGCAAGCGGGAGAAAAAAGTGCGCGAGGACGACTATTTCTACCAGGAATGCTATTGGGGCAGGTTCTCGCGTTCGATCATCCTCCCGCAGGAGATCGACCCCGATAAGGCGGTCGCAAGCCTTAAGAACGGGATCCTCACCATCCGTCTTCCGAAGCTGAACCGTCAGAAGGGAAGGAGTTTGAAAGTGAAGTTCGAGTAAAAACAACCCCGCCAGCGGCGGGGTTGTTTTTACCTCAAAAATGTGGTATAAGTAGGTCAGGACGTTTCCATACTAGATCCAAAAGGAGGGTCCCATGGCGCACATCAAGATCGTGCCCGGCCTGGCCCTCGTCCTTTCAGGCGGGGCCTACAAGGTCATGTTCCAGATCGCATTTCTGTGGTTCCTCGACAAGATCGGCATCTCCCCCGAGAAGATCTACGCGATCTCCGGCGGCGTGCCGAACGCGCTTGCGTTCATGCTCGGCAAGGCGCGGCGGCTGCCGCTCGTCTGGTTCGAGATCGAGCCCTCGGAGCTCTACAGCGTGTCCTGGTTCAGCTTCCTCGTGAAGCCGCTCGTCAAGGGCAAGAAGCCGGGCTTCGGCGCTCCGGGGATCCTGAAGAACGAGATCCTCACAAAGATCATCGACCGCGAGGTCGACTTTGCGGAGGTGCTTCGGGACCAGAGAGAGCTCTGGGTCGGTGTCGAGGACTATACGAGTGGTCTCGTGAAGTGGGTCTCGAACCACGACCCCGGCATGACGCCCGAGCGGTTCCGCACGTTCGTGCTCGCCTCGATGCGCATCCCCATCTTCTTCACGCCCATCGACGAAGGCGAAGCGCAACTCGCTGACGCGGGCCTCATGACGAACATCCCTATCGGCGAGGCGATCCGCAGCGGCGCCAGCACCATCCTCGCCCTGAACGCCCTGCCCCGGAAGCTCCCTGAAGTTAAGCGGCTCGATACCTGGCCCGAGATGGAGGTTCGGAACTCGGACGTTGCCCACATCAAGGAGGGCGAGCGCCATCGGCAGGCGATCGAGGAGACGAACGCGCATGTCCGTGGCGTCGCCGAGATC
>CAYSDW010000073.1:0-3158 GCA_964429925.1 uncultured Candidatus Saccharibacteria bacterium
CGAGATACTCCTTGCGGCCGCATCCCGAAATGCCGGTCGCGACGATGATCTGCGTACGCGCCTTGGTGCGGCGCACCTTCTTGGACGGGGTACGCGACGTTTCCATATCGGGCCTCCTTCCTTAGCGTATGTCAAGCTTTGCTGCTTTGTTCATAGCGCATATCGGAGGGAAAAACAATAGCCCCGACGCTCACCGACGTAGCGTCGGGGAGGTCGGGGCTCCGACCCGAAGGCGTCGGAGCAGCGCCTAGAGGAAGGGCCTGAGAGCGCGGACCACTTTCTCGTGGATCTCCTCGGGCGAGAGTTCCTTCCGGCCCTCGACGCACTCGATCACGCAGAACCGCTCCGGCTCCCGGGCGGCTATCCAGCGGTATGCCAAAAGCGCTCCCTCGAGATGCCGGCGGTCCGCCTCGTGCGCGTCCTTTTGGGCGCCGCCAAGGTATAGGCGCGGCTTCTTGCGCGCTATGCGGACCTGCGCAACATCCGCAGGAAGCAGAAACAAAATATGGAAATCGGGCCGCGGGATCCCGAGGATGCGGTACTCGAGATCATAGAGCCAGTTCACGTACCGATCCCGATCCTCTTCGCTCGCTATCTTGCCGCCCTGGTGCCCGATGTTCGAGGTGAGATAGCGATCGGCTATCACGAGCGCCCCCTCCCTGAGCCAGCTTTGTATCTCGAAACTCGCATCATACCGGTCAAGCGCGTAGAACAGAGAGGCGCGCCACGGCCCCACCGCTTCGGGCGTTCCATAGGGATGGTCGGGCTGGAGATATTTGTCGACGAAGAAACCGGCGGGATGATCGTGCCGCGGAAATGCGATGGTCTTGAACGGCACGCTCTGCTCTTGGAGCGTCTGGCTTACAAGCGACAGCTGCGTGTCCTTCCCGGAGCCGTCAATGCCCTCGAATACGATGAACTTCCCTGCCATAGGGCTAACGTATCCCGATCTTTGGCAGGCGCTCCAAGGCGCCGCCGGGGCCCTGGAGGCGGTCAACGAACTTTTGGAGCAGTTCTATAAAGTTGATCCGCAGGAATTCGATCGAGATGGACTTGTTGTGTTTTAAGGATTCCACGAAAGTTTTTAGACCTTCATCCTCCGACCACTGGTAACTGGTGTTGTCGTAGGGTGACGTGAAAACGATCCTTGAGACGCCGTAGCTGATGAGCGCCTTGAGGCAGAGGAGGCACGGCGTGTGGATCACGTACGCCGTTGCTCCCACGAGCGTCCCAGGGTCTTTGCAGTTCCGGATCGCGTTCGCCTCGGCATGCATGGTGCGCACGCAGTGGCCGCCCGCCATCAGATGTCCCGCCTCATCGCAATGCGGCTCGCCGGGCAGTGAGCCGTTATAGCCCGCCCCGACGATGATCTTGTCCTTAACGAGAATGCACGCGGTGTGAAGGCGGTCGCACGTGCCGCGCGTGGAATAGAAGAGCGCCTGGATGATGAAGAACTCGTCCCAGTTCGGCCTCGCCGCGCTCCCCCCTTTTTTCGCCCTGGCCATGTTGTCATCATTATACCGGCAGCGCGGCTTGCGGGCTGTGCACAAACAAAGAGAGCGGCTCAACGAGCCGCTCTCTTTGTTTTTCCCTATTGATCGACTATGTCGATCCCCATATTCCGGGCCGTGCCCTCGATGATCTTCATGGCCGCATCGATGTCGTTCGCGTTCAGGTCTGCCATCTTCCGCTCCGCGATCTTCCGCACGTCCTCCTTGGTCACCGTGCCAACCTTTTTCTTGTGCGGTTCGCCGGAACCCTTCTCGATGCCGGCTGCCTTTTTGAGGAGCGCCGAAGCGGGCGGGGTCTTGAGCTTAAAGGTAAAGCTCCTGTCCTCATAAATGGTGATCTCCGCCGGTACGATATCCCCCGTCATCTCCTTGGTCGCCTCGTTGAACTGTTTGCAGAACTCCTGGATGTTCACGCCGTGGGGACCGAGCGCGGTGCCGACCGGAGGCGCCGGGTTCGCGGCGCCGGCGGGAAGCTGGAGCTTAAGCGTTGTTTTTACTTTTTTCGCCATGTTTATAATTTCTGCACCTGGATCGAGTCGAGCTCGACGGCCGTCTCGCGGCCGAACATGCCCACCATGACCTTGATCTTGCCCTTCTCGAGATCGACTTCCTCGACTTTGCCGTCATAATCCTTGAAGGGACCGTCTATGATTTTTACCGTCTCACCCACCTGGAAGTCAACCTTGAATTTCGGCTCCTCCTTGCCCATGCGCATCATGAGATCGTCGATCTCTTCTTTCGAGAGCGGCGTCGGCGTAGTGCTGTTCGAGCCCACGAAGCCGGTCACGCGCGGCGTATTCCGCACCACATACCAGGAATCTTCCGTGAGGATCATGTCGACGAGCACGTAACCGGGATAGATCTTGTCCTCTATCACGGACCGCTTGCCGCTCTTCACGCGGATCTTCTTTTCTTTGGGCACGATAACGCTGAATATCTTATCGTTCATGGAGAGCGAGTCCACGCGCTGCTTCAAGTAGCGTGCCACCGCGTCTTCGTACCCGGAGTAGGTATGAATGGCGTACCAATGCCGTTCGCCCACCTTCTCTATTGTGCCTTTCATCATTCGGGGGGTCATGGATGCAAAGAGGTTTTATATGAAGAATCGCGTGATGCCTATCGTAAAGAGATAGTCGAACAGGCCCAAGAAGAGGGCCAGTCCGAGCGAGATGCCGATCACAATGAGCGTAAGCCGCACCGTTTCCTGGCGGGTCGGCCAATTCACGCGGCGGAGCTCCTGCCGCGCTTCTTGGACAAATTGGAATAGTTTCGAGAACATAGCTGCGTCTGATTACAATACTTTATTTTTTTTAGATGTCAAGATTTTTGACGTGCGCCGCATGCGTCAGGATGAACTGCTTCCGGGGCTCAACGACTTCGCCCATCAGGATATCGAAGAGCCGGTCCGCCTCCTCGGCGTCCTCCACCATAACCTTTTTAAGAAGGCGATGTTCCGGGTTCATGGTGGTCTCCCAGAGCTGCTCGGGGTTCATCTCGCCCAAACCTTTGTAGCGCGCGATGGAGGGCTGACTGCCGCTCTTCGCGGCTCCCAGGACCTTCTCCTTCTCCGGATCGCTGTAGGCATAGCGCGCGTCTTTGCCGATCTGAATGCGGTAGTGCGGCTGCTGGGCGATATAGAGATGCCCG
>CAYSDW010000074.1:0-3127 GCA_964429925.1 uncultured Candidatus Saccharibacteria bacterium
GCTCGAAGAACGTTCATCTCGTGACTTTTATTATACCCCGCAAGATGCGGTATAATGTCCTCATGGATATCGTCGGCATCATCACGAGCAAACCCGTTCTCGTCGGCCTCCACCTCGGCTTCGGCATCATCGGCATCGACGCCTTTCTCTGGCTCTTGGGCGAGTTCAAGTACGCCGCGTGGCATTCCACGCGCCTGCGCATAAGCGCGCTTATCGGCGCTCTGGGATTCGTCTTAAGCTGGCTCTTCGGCGGCTACTACTACGTGACGTTTTACGGCGCCTTGGTCAGGCCTGTCATCAAAGCCGGTCTCGCCCCGTGGGCGCACAACATCATCATGGAAACCAAGGAGCATATGTTCCTCTTCATCATCCCCCTTGCGCTTACTGCGGCCTTCATCGCGTTTTTAAGGGAGGACGAGTACCGCTCATTGAACATCCGCCGGCAGACCCTGGTTCTTACGGGCCTTATCGCCGCTCTGGGACTCGCGATCGGCGCGATGGGTTATATGATCTCCGCCGCGGCCCGATGGGGGTCGGTAAGTTAACATGAACAAACTCCGCCTCATCTACGCCTCATCGCTCTCCGCCGCGCTCACTGCGCTCTTTGTGACGCTCATCACCATCAAGGCGGAGCTGAATGCGCCGCTCAAGGCATGGCTCGCGGGCCTCTCAGGCCACCACTGGACCTCGAAGAGCATCCTCTCGCTCGCGCTCTACGTTGCCGCCCTCTTTCTCTGCTATATGCTCTTCCGCAACGTTGACGCGGAAAAAGTGCGGCGCGGCATATCCCTTGCCGTCTGGTCCGCCGTTCTCGGGTCTATCGCGCTCTTCCTCTTTTTCACCGGCCACCACCTGGGCTGGTACTAAAACCGCGAAGCCCGTTTCTCCTCCGCGCGGGCAACCTCGTCTTCTTCCATCCCGAAGTGGTGCGCTATCTCGTGCCACACCGTATCCCTTACGATTTCCCGTATCTCTTCCGGCGTTTCTGCCGCTTCAAGTATCGGCTTCCGGAAAATGGTGATTTTGTCCGGAAGCACGCCGAAATATCCCCCATCGCGCTTCACCTGGGGTATGCCCTCGTAGAGCCCGAGGAGCGTCTCGTCTTCTTCGAGTTCGGCGATCTTCCGCTGTTCCCGCGTCGGCTCCTCGGCTATCACGAGGGCGACGTTCTTGAGCAGTCGCACGAACTTCTCCGGTATCGCCTCGACCCCCTCCTCCACCAGTTTTTCAAACTCGCGTTCTGTCATGTTGCTTAGCGCAGGGCGTTGCGGAGAACGCGCTTGCGCAGGCGGATGCTCTTCGGCGTTACCTCCACGAGTTCGTCCTCGCCGATGTATTCGAGCGCCTGCTCGAGCGTGAGCTCGCGCGGCGGGATAAGGTCGTTCGTCACCGCGTCCGTCTTGGCGCGGAAGTTAGTGAGCTGTTTCTGCTTGCAGACGTTCACCGCGATATCTTCCGCCTTGGCGTTCTGCCCCACCACCTGGCCCTCGTAGACCTCCACGCCGGGACCGATGAACATCACGCCGCGCTCCTGCGATCTAAGGAGCGCGTAGGCGGTCGAGTTTCCCGACTCGTGCACCACAAGCGACCCGTGCGGGGAGGAGGGCACGGCGTCGAATTTCGGAAAGTAGCCCGCAAAGAGCGAGTTCACCACCCCCATGCCCCGCGTCTCTATCATGAACTCGCTCCGGAAACCGATGAGACCCCGGGTGGAAATAAAAAAATGGAATGAGGCGACGCCGTTCTCAGTGCTCATGTTCTTCAGCTCGCCTTTCCGGGCGCTCATCTTCTGGATGACAAGGCCGGAATACTGCTCCGGCACCTCGATCCAGACGTCTTCCGCCGGTTCGAGCGTAGCGCCGTTCTCTTCCTTAAAGATGACCTCCGGCCGCGAGACCTGGAGCTCGTAGCCCTCGCGCCGCATCTTCTCGATCAATATCGCAAGATGCAGCTCGCCGCGTCCGGAAACCGTAAGTTCGTCCGCCGAGGCGTTTCCTTCCACGCGAAGCGCCACGTCGTTGTCGAGCTCCTTCATCAGCCGGTCGCGGAGATTGCGCGAGGTGCAAAACTCCCCCTCCCTGCCCGCAAAGGGCGAGTTGTTCACGGAAAATATCATCTTCACCGTCGGCTTCTCGATGGCGATCGGCGGGAGCGCCTCCGGGTGCGCCGCATCAGCCAGCGTGTCGCCGATGTTCACCCCCGGTATCCCCGCGAGGGCCGCGATGTCCCCTGCCTCCACGGAAGCGACCGGCACGCGGCCGAGCCCCAAGAAGGTCATGAGCCCCGAGATCTTGTAGTTCTTCACCGCTTCGCCCGCGGGCGGATCGTGCTTGATGTGCGCTATCTGCATCCCGCTCGACGCCGCGCCGCGCTCGATGCGGCCCACCGCTATCCTCCCCTGGTAGTTATCGTAGAAGATCGAGACCACCATCATCTGGAACGGCGCATCCGCCACCGCATGTGGAGCGGGAATATGCCGGATGACGGCGTCGTAGAGCGGCACCACGTCTTTCATTGCGGCGAGGTCGGGCGTCGTGCCCGCCACGCCGAGCTTGCCCGCCGCATAGAGCACGGGAAAGTTCAGCTGGTCGTTCGATGCGCCAAGCTCGATAAAGAGCTCAAGCACCTTCTCGAGCGCGTAGTTCACGCGCGCGTTCGGCTTGTCCACCTTGTTGATGACCACGATGATCTTGTGCCCGGCTGCAAGCGCCTTTTTGAGGACAAAGCGGGTCTGCGGCATCGGCCCCTCCTGGGCGTCCACGAGCAAGAGCGAGCCGTCCGCCATGTTCAAGACGCGCTCCACCTCCCCGCCGAAGTCGGCGTGGCCGGGGGTGTCGATGATGTTGATCTTCGTACCGCGGTAGATGACCGCCGCGTTCTTCGAAAAGATGGTGATGCCGCGCTCCCGCTCCAGCTCGTTCGAGTCCATGATGAGCTCGCTATTCACAAGCTTGCCGAGGTTCGTCTCGGATTGCTTAAGAAGCGCGTCCACCAAGGTTGACTTCCCATGGTCGACATGAGCAATGATCGCTATATTTCGAATTTGCATGGTTTTTTGCCGTGCCTGCCCGCCGAAGCTTCGGCGTAGGCGGGGTCCACGTGCGCGATGATGGCGATGTTCCGTATG
>CAYSDW010000075.1:0-3101 GCA_964429925.1 uncultured Candidatus Saccharibacteria bacterium
CGAACACCCGGGCATAGAGCACGCTGGGGTTCGCGAGGAGCCGCAGGAGGGCGTTCCGCGCCGAATCCGGCAGGGTCACGAGCCGTTGCCTTAGGAGTTTTATGCGCTCCTTGAGCTCGTTCCGTTCCCGCCGCGCGGTGTAGTAGTCCTTCGTCACCGCCGTTTCCTTTTCCTGGAGTTCCTTGAGCCGCTTGCGGCTCTTGTTGGTATGGACCCGCATCAGGACCTCGCTGACCGCCGCGATAAAGGTCTCGCGCTCCTTGGCGCGGTCATCTGCGGAGGTGTAGGCAAGGCGGGACTCTTCCCTGGCTGGGCGGCGCCCTTCGTTCTCGTTCTTTCGCGGATGAGCACTGTTGAGCCGCAGGAAGGTGAGCAGAAGGTGCACCAGCGGCACGATCTCGAAATCCGCTGCGAGTTTATTGATCGGCTCGTTCAGATCGCTGCCGAAGCACACCTGCACCGCCGCCGGCCCTCCTTGCGCTGCGGTCAGCGCGTGGAGGTGCGTATGGCTTCCTTGCGAGTCCTGGATGAACCGGATCGAATCGCGCCCGAGTTTCGAGGTGTCGATCTTGATGCGGAAGGAGCCGATGTCGTACTTTACTCCCTCGAACTCCTGGAGGATGGACTCGGTATAGATAGTGATGACCGGCACTTTGCCGTCTTCCGAATATTCCGCCTCGATGCGGAGGATGCCGACGCCCTCCATCCGGAGGATCTGTTCGAACTCGCGTCCGATATCCTCCCTGCTTTTGATGTGGGCCTCGGTATGGGCCAGATACTCCTCGATCTCGCTGATCTCGCCCAGGGCGGCAAGCCGCGCGCGTTCCTTCTCCGCCATCCGTTCGGTGATCTCGCGGATCTCCCGCTCGTGGCGGTCGATGAACTTTTGAAGCTCCTGGCGGACGAGGGGCACGTAGGCCGCCTCGATCCGCTTCTTGTCGCGGCGCAGTTTGCGCCTTAGGACCTCGCGGAGCGCACGAGCGCGTTTGCGCGCGTGCCCTTCGGGGAGCGCCTTGGGGAGCGTGCAGGCGAACATGATGTTCGCGACCTCTTCCGAATTCTCCCAATCGTAGCCCAGGACGTTCACGAGGAACGAGAATGCTCCCGGCTGCGCCTGCGCGATGCGGTTCGACTCGGGTGAGAGGAACTGCTGCGCGGAATCCGAGGGCGAGAGGCGCATGCGCGCGCCCGCGATCTCGGGGAGAGTATAGCCGAAGACGGTCTTCAGCTCTTTCGGCGCGTTCGACGCGATGGGCGTCGAGGAGAACGGCCGGAAGATCACGATGTCCGGCGGGGGCTCCAGATAGAGGATCTGCTGCTGCCCCGCTATTGCCCGGAGGTTCACCCTCCAGCGGCGGGCCCAGCGGTCGAGAAGCGCCTTCTTCTGCTGAAGGCAGAGAAGGAGCGCCGGGTGCGTCGAATCTCCGATGTCGATATCGGTTTTCATGTCGTCCTTTCTCCGGATTGTCAAATAAAGCTTTTCCAACGATACCGCCAAAATTTGAAAAAGAGAAGCCCCTCGCCGTGGAACGGCGAGGGGCGAATGACCCTTCCCTTAGAAATTCGAGACCGAGAGGCCGCTTGAAGGCGGCTGACTGCGCTGGCCCCGGAGGGCCCGCGCCCGCTTTCGCCAGCGGTCCGGCATGAAGTGCTCGGAGTTGCACTCGAGGAGTGCGAGGTCCGTCATCCAGTTGTACGCCGCCACGTCGCGGGTGGGGATGTACCCCTGCTCCGCGCGCCGCAGATGCTCCTCGGCTACGGGGACGCCCTCTGCCGAGGCGAGCTTGTACGCCTTCTGGATGATGGCCTCGATCTCGGCGCCGGTGAAGCTGATCTCGTCGTCGGTCTCGCCCTGCTTCCGGCTGTGAAGGTCCGGATCGCACGGCACGAGGCCGGAGCCCGGCTTCAGGTGCCGGTGCAGAGACCAGCCGAACTCGGCGAGGAAACTTTCGCTGACGCGGTACTCGAAGGGCAGCTCGACCTCCTTGGCCTGGATGGCGAGCTTCCGCAACAGTGCCGGCACGATGGATCCGCGCTCTTCCGCGTTCGGCGGAAAGAAGGGGATCTTCTCGTCGAAGCGGCCCTCCCGCTTCATCGCGGGATCGAGGAGGTCGGGCCGGTTCGAGGCGGCGATCCAGAGGACCTTGCCGCGGTACGCGGTGTTCGACATGAACTCGAAGAGCGTGCCCTGCATGCGCTGGTTCACACCCGTGTTGTCGCCCATGCCGCCCCGGGCCTGGAACTGCTGGTCGATCTCGTCGACGAAGACGAGCGCCGGCTCGTGGGCGATGATGAGCTTGAGCGAGAAGTCGAGATTCCGCTCGGAGCTTCCCACCCACATCTGGCGCGTGTTCTTCAGGACGAGCATCTGGATGCCCGCCTCGTAGGCGAGCGCCTCCGCGAAGACCGTCTTGCCGGTTCCGGGAGGGCCGCAGAGCAGAACGCCCATTGGCACCGCCAGGATGTCGCCGCGGCGCATGGCCTCGATGATCTGGCCGATGTAGAGCTTGTGGATGTCGAGTCCGCCGATGACCTCGCGGCCCCAGAGCGGCCGCTTGACCTCCAGAAGGCCGCCCGAGAGCACTTCGATGATGCGCTTCTTCTCTTCGAAGACGCGCTTCTCCGTGATGGGAAGCCCGAGGTGCGCGGACTCGCATATGAGCTGCGCGATGCCGCGCCGCGTCATGCCGGCCGAGATCCTGGAGAGGGTCTTGGGCGGCACTTCGATCTTCACGCGATTCCCGTGCTCCGCGAGGAGCGACGTGAACACGCGCTCCCGCTCTTTGACGTCGGGGAAGGGGAGTTCGAGCGGCATGATGCCGTTGGTCCGCGAGCGCATGGCCGGAGCGACCGAAACGACGCTGTCGGCGATGAAGAGAACGAAGTTCCCGGCACGCTCGATGCGCTTGTTCCGCGCCCAGACCAGGAACGTCACGAGGGCGTTCCGATCCGGCGGCTCGCCTTCCGCCGAGTTCGGCGGCGCGAGCGTTTCGGCGTACTCGATGATGGCCGCGAAGAACGTCCTGTCCTTCGGGAACTCCATGCCGGGGAAGACCTCGGCCAGATTCTTCGCGAGCTCCTTGTCCTCGCCCGAGTGGGAG
>CAYSDW010000076.1:0-2952 GCA_964429925.1 uncultured Candidatus Saccharibacteria bacterium
CGTACTCCTTTCGGGGGGCGTCGCGGCGAACAAAGCGCTTGGCGCGCGGGGCAAAGCGGCCGCAGTGGAAGAGAACATGGCGTTCTTTGCGCCCAAGGGAGTTTTGAACACCGACAACGCCGCGATGATCGCCGCAGCCGCGTACGTGAGCAAAAAGAACCACCGCATCACCGCCCAGGGAAATCTGTCGATCTCTGGTTGACACGCGAAGAACGTATGGATAGGGTGGGGGCAGTAATTTCTCATTCGTTCAAGGAGAAGCTCGTGAAAAAGGCCCTGTGCACGCTCAAGGCCTTCTTCGGCAGCATTCGCCCCGAGTACCTGCCGGTGCTTCTGGTGTACTTCGCCTACGGCGCGGGCGGCCTCACCTCGGTCGCCGCGACCTTCTGGATCAAGAAGCATCTGAATCTCGGCCCCGAAGCGCTCGCGGCGATCAGCTTTTGGATCGCGGTGCCGTGGACGATGAAGATGGTCTTCGGCCAGTTCGCGGATTCGATCCGCATCCTCGGCTCCGCCCGCCGCGCCTATCTGGTCGTCGGCGCCCTGCTCATCGCGGCGGGCCAGTTCACCATCCTCGGGATGGTGCTCGAGTGGCCTCTCGTGATGTCGCTCGGCACGCCGGGAAATCTCCTCCTCGTCGCCACGCTGATCTCGGTCCTCGGCTTCGTTCTGCAGGACGTGGTCGCCGACGCGATGAGCGCGGAGGTGGTGCGAAAAAACGACCCCGAAACCGGAGCGCCGAGGGACCAGAAAGAGATCGACGCCGAGATCGGGCAGGTCCAGTGGCTGGGACGGGTCGCCATCATGACGGCAAGCGTCCTCGTCGCCGGCGCGGGCGGCTGGCTCGCCAAGGCGTACGGCTACGCCTTCGTCTACCAACTTGCGCTCGGCATACCGGCGCTCTCTCTCCTCGCGGCTGCGGTCGCCAAGCCCATCCCCATACCGCGCTCGTCCCTCAACTGGTGGGTTCTGGGCGGCGGCCTTCTCTTCGGGGGTTTCGCGACAAGCCTCAAGATCCTCACCATTCCCTACGCGGAAGAGATCGTCTTTGCGGCATCGCTCGCCGTGTTGGCGGTACTCCTCTCGAAGCTCGGCATCACCAAGGCGCTCGTCGTTTCCGCGGCCATACTCTTCGTCTTCCGGGCAACGCCGGGAACGGGCGCGGGTACGAGCTGGTGGATGATCGACGTCCTGGGATTCGACGAGAACTTCCAGGGATGGCTCGCCCAGATCGGCACCGTTCTGGGGCTCGCCGGCCTCTTCATTTTCAGGAAGTTCGTGACGGAGAAGCCGATCCACGTGACGCTCGCCTGGCTTACGGTGATCGGGGCGGTTCTCTACCTCCCCACCGTCGGCCTGTACTACGGCGTTCACCAGATGCTCGGCATTCCGGCGAAGATCGTGGCCGTCGCGGACACCGCCGTCTCGGCGCCCTTCGGAGCGTTGAGCATGGTGCCGCTTCTCATGCTCATTGCGCGCTCCGCTCCCGCCGGCCAGGTTGCGACCTGGTTCGCGCTCATGGCGTCGCTCATGAACCTGGCGCTCTCGGGCGGAGAGCTCGGCACGATCTACATGAACAGGATATTCCTCGTGGAGCGCGGCCACTACGAGAACCTCGGAGCGCTCATGCTCTCCGTATGGTCCGTGAGCTTGGTGGCGCCGCTCGCGGTCATTCTCCTCTTCAAGAAGTACCTCAAGTAAACGGATTACGGTCCGCTCCCCATGGGAGCGGACTTC
Source organism: uncultured Candidatus Saccharibacteria bacterium (assembly GCA_964429925.1). Lineage (GTDB taxonomy): Bacteria > Patescibacteriota > Minisyncoccia > UBA6257 > CAYSDW01 > CAYSDW01. Next base: position 1,738 of record CAYSDW010000076.1, read on the forward strand.
TCGTTATAATGGTCGTATGCCGGAACCGATCGAGAAGGCCTACGACGCGGCGGCGCACGAGAGATCCATCTACGAGGCGTGGGAGCGCTCCGGTTTTTTTAACCCCGACGATCTCCCTGACCAGAGCGGAGAACCCTACTGCATCATCATGCCGCCGCCGAACGCGAACGCTCCGCTTCACGCGGGGCACGCCCTGTTCCTCACCGTTCAGGACATCCTTATCCGCTTTGCGCGCATGCGGGGCAAGCGCGCGCTCTGGCTCCCCGGCACCGACCATGCGGGATTCGAGACCCAGGTGGTGTTCGAGAAAAAGCTCGAGAAAGAGGGCAGGAGCCGCTTCAAAATGGAGCGCGAAGAGTTTTACAAGGAGATAGGGAACTTCGTGCAAGAGAACAAGCACGTAAGCGAGGAGGGCATGAAGCGGATGGGCGCGTCCTGCGACTGGTCGCGCAACGTCTTCACGCTCGACCCGCGCATCGTGAAGATCGTGTACGAGACGTTCAAAAGAATGCACGAGGACGGCCTCGTCTACCGCGGCGAGCGCATCGCGAACTGGTGCACCAAGCACCAGACCTCGCTCTCCGATCTCGAGACCAAATACGAAGAGCGCGAGGACCCTCTCTACTTCATCACGTACGGGCCCTTTGAGCTTGCGACGGTCCGCCCCGAGACGAAGTTCGGCGACACCGCCGTGGCGGTGAACCCGAAGGACGAGCGCTACAAGAAATTCGTCGGCACGGAGATCGAGATCGAAACCGTTCTCGGCAAGGCGAAGCTCAGGGTCATCGCCGACGATGCCGTCGACCCGGAATTCGGCACGGGCGTGGTCAAGGTGACGCCCGCGCACGACCCCGCCGACTTCGACATCTGGCAGCGGCACAAGGACGAGATCCCGGGACCCCGGCAGGTCATCGATAACTACGGGCGGATGAACGAACTCGCCGGGCCCTATGCGGGACTGAAGGTGGCGGAGGCGCGAACTCGCGTCGTCGCGGACCTGGAGAAAGAAGGACTCCTCGCGAAGACCGACCCGCACTACAAGCACAACGTACAGCTCTGCTATAAGTGCGGAACCGTGATCGAGCCGCTCATCATGCCGCAGTGGTACGTGGCGATGACGAAGCCCCTCCCCGACGGCAGGCCGTCCCTGCGCGACATGGCGGTCAAAGCGGTTGAGTCGAAAACGATCGCCATCGTGCCCGAATGGCAGGAGAA
>CAYSDW010000077.1:0-755 GCA_964429925.1 uncultured Candidatus Saccharibacteria bacterium
GCGGCAGGACGATCAACTCTTTTGTTCTCGGTATGGCATTCGCGTTCGGCTGGACCCCCTGTATCGGTCCCATACTCGGCACGATCCTTCTTTTGGCAAGCACGGCGGCAACCGCGCTCTATGGCATGCTGCTGCTCGCGATCTTTTCCGCCGGCCTGGCGGTGCCCTTTCTTGCGATCGCGCTCGGCATCGGCTCCGCCTCGCGGTATCTTGGGCGCGCTTCGCGCTATCTGGATATCATCTCCGTACTGGGAGGCATTTTTCTAATTCTTCTCGGCATCCTGCTTATTACGGACAATATGGTGCTCCTTATTTCCTACGGTTTTCGCCTCCTGCAATTTATCGACTACGACCGCATCCTTGACTACCTGTAGGCGCGCTCCTTAGCACTGGTGTACGAAAACGGGGCGGGGCTCCGGAGAGCGCCCGCCCCTGTGGTGCGGAACTACGAGAAAATCATGGAGAGGCCGACGAGGACGAGGAGCGCCCCCGTCACGGCCGACCAGAGCCGGCCGCCGCTCGTGCCGTGGAGGCCGCCCTTGCGGTACTCCTCGAGCATCTCGAGGGCTTCGCGGATCTCGGAATCCTTCATCGCGATCTCCTTTCTTTAGCATTTCACCGGATAGGTGAGCACCAGCCGGTCGGCGGGGTACTGCTTCTTGGGGTCGAAGCAGCCGTCGGCTCGCGCGAGCGGGTCCTCTGTGTTACGGAGGTCACCGTCCGCGTGGCCGGACGGGCACATGGAGATGCAGAGC
>CAYSDW010000077.1:765-2914 GCA_964429925.1 uncultured Candidatus Saccharibacteria bacterium
CCACGAAGCCAATTGTCTCGCCACGCTTCACCGTGTCGCCCGGCCGCACCAGCACCTCTTTTAGGTGACAGTACACCGTGTAGCGATAGAACTCCTCGTGCGCGAGGAGCACGCTGTAGCCACAACCGCGCAAGCGTTGCGGAACGGACGAGTAGAAGCGATCCACCACTCGGCCGTCCGCCGCCGCGAGAGCAGGCGAGCCGTAGCCGGAGACGAAGTCAACGCCCGCATGCGGCGCTCTACGCGGCAGGTTGTTCGCCCCGTTGTAGGAGGCGTACGTCGAGGGGATGTAGACCCCGGCGCAGCCGGAAACAAGAGCCGATAGGAGAAGCAGCCCGAAAACCGTTCCCTTGCTCACCGCGTCCCTCCTTAATGACTGTGGTGATGCCCGCTTTCGGGCAGAAAGAGGATCTTCACGTCCATGCCCGGCGTGATGCGGAGCTCTGCGGGCTTCTCCACGCGGGCGCCGTCCGCGAGGACGACGGCCTTGGGGAACCGCTGCCAGATCTCCGGCCACCATGCCTTGAGGAACCGCCCGAGCGTCATGTCATTCCGCTCGTCGTCCGCAAGGGTGAGGATGCCCGTGCCGTTGTGGGTGTGGATCGCTTCGTAGCAGAAGCTCTCGCCCTGCTCGGTCGAGAACCTCACGATGCCGAGCCCCTTCGGAACCGGTATCTGCTTCCCGTGCTCGATGTCGTAGACGGTGAGAAACGCGTGCGCTTCCGTTCCTTCCTGCGTTCCCGCGCAGGGACCGGAACCGCCTCAGCCGAAGGCGAGACCAGGAAAGACGATGAGGAGCGCCACCGCGAGGATGCCAATGGAACGCATAGGATTTCCCTCCTTAGTCGGGGTATCGAATTGCTATGAAAATAGTATCACGAAAAACATCTTTTGTAAAGGAAGGCCCCGGTCCGCTTGAAGCGGCCAGGGTCCTAGAACTGGAACTGAACCACAACAGGTCTTAGTAACCCGCTGCCGCAGGCCTCGCGTCAGCTTCCTTCTTTCACTTTTTACACCAATCAGTTACCATTGTTTTCACATGGAAACACAAGACGTTCTGCATTTCTTTAGGAAAATAAACTACAACACCGAGGACGGTAATGACGGAAAAAATTATCGTTATTTCCACCCCCTGCGAGTATTGAAGCTTGCGCGGGAGCTTATTGAAACGGAAGGCATTCAAGACCGCGTGGACAACGACTGCATATTTCTTTTGGCGCTATTCCACGACATCGGCAGAAATACAGAACTCGTCAAAAAACACGGCCTTGACCCCGAAAAACATGACGAGAACAACATTGCGTTGTTCGAGGAATATGTCTATGGGTACCTAGACGACCCGGAAACAAAGAGGCGACTGGCGGATATTGTCACCGATTTTTCAAAAAAACAATATCAACTACTGGAGAGCAAAGCGGTTCGCGATGCCGATAACCTCGACGAGATAGGAATCCTCAACTTTTGGAGGATGGCGGTCTATGCAGGAAAGCATAAGCGGGACCTGCAAGAGACCATTGAGTTCTACTTTAACGTTGACCGCCAGGACAAGATCCAGAAAATGGAAAAGGAGCTTCTTTTGAAGGCAAGCAAGACGACAGCAAAAAAACGCCTTCAGGAAATGGATGAGATAGTGGAGGAATTCAAGGCGATCGCCCTGGCGGAGATCGAGGGCACGAACGTCTGATAGCGCTTCACTCCAAAGGCCAAAACCCAAATTGGTATATGGTAAAAACACATGTTTCGAGCGGTGGAGTAGTTGTGAAAACCGAGGGCAAAGAACCCCAGTTCCTCTTGCTCAACAAGGCAGGACAGGGGTGGGTGATGCCAAAAGGTCATGTAGAAGACGGGGAAACCCCAGAAGTAGCTGCAAAGAGAGAAGTGAGCGAGGAGGCTGGAATTTCCTTAAACGACCTTAGGGTGCTCACTGAGTTAGGGAGGGTTGAATACTCTTTCGTGAAGGACGGGGTAGAGAACCAAAAAATAGTTCACATCTTTTTAGTAGAAGACAACTCACCGAGCCCTCCGCACCCTCTGCGCGCAGAGGATTTCCTGGAGGTTGGCTACTTCGAAAAGAGCGAGGCCTTAAAGATTATCGCGCATGAGAACATGAAGGAATTCATCTCGGAGGCATGGGATTATTTGAGGCACG
>CAYSDW010000078.1:0-2741 GCA_964429925.1 uncultured Candidatus Saccharibacteria bacterium
CCGAGCCGACGAGCTTCCAGGCGGCGACCGCCGACCGCGCGGCGATGACGTTCTCCGGGACGCTCATCGTGCAGGGGATGGGGGACGCGGTCGTCACGGCGATCGGGGAAGAAACCGAACTCGGCAAGATAGCGCGGCTGGTCGGAAGCGCGAAAGAAGAACCGACGCCGCTTCAACGGGCGATCGGAAATTTTTCGTTCAAGGCCTCGATCGTGCTCTCCGTTCTGGTCCTTCTCCTCTTTTTTCTCGGCATCTGGTATGGCTATGGGATATTCGAGATGTTCCTCGTCTCGGTCGCGGTCGCGGTATCTGCGGTTCCCGAAGCGCTGCCGATCGCGCTTACAGTTATCCTTGCGATCGGCGTTCAGCGCATTGCCAAACAAAAGGGCATTATCAGAAAGCTGGTCGCCACGGAAACGCTGGGGTCGACGACGCTCATCCTGACCGACAAGACCGGCACCCTTACCGAGGCGAAGATGGAGATCGGTACGGTAATCCCGTTCGGTCCCGACGGGAAAGACGGCGATCGCGAGCACGAGCTTCTGCGCATCGCACTCTTGAACTCCGAAGCGGCGATAGAAAATCCCGACGATGCGCCTTCGGAGTGGCGCGTCATCGGGAGGGCGCTCGAAGTCGCGCTGGTCAAAGGCGCCGCCGGCCTAGGGTTGCGCATGCCGGACGTTGTGCGAGACACCAAGGTGGTGGATCGCCTGCCGTTCAGTTCTCTTACAAAGTATTCCGGCGCGCTCCTTAAGACCGACGGTCACCACCTGGTTACGCTCGTTGGCGCACCAGAGATCTTGCTTGCCTTTTCCGTTCTAACGCCAAGGGCGCGGGCGGAAGCGCTCGCGACGGTGAACGAGCTTGCCTATGCGGGCGCTCGCGTCATAGGAGTGGCGCGCAAAGAGATAAAGGGAGCCATGCCCCCCGCGTCCTGGAAAAAAAAGCCGGAAGGGTTCGAGTTCGCGGGCCTCATCGCGTTCCGTGATCCGGTGCGCGCAACCGTGAAGGATGCGATCGCGCGCATTCACCAGGCCGGCGTGCGCACCGTGATCGTGACCGGCGACCACCAGGGGACCGCGGAGGCGGTCGCCAAGACGGTGGGATTTTCCCTCGGCCCGCGGGCGGTGCTTACGGGGCCCGATCTTGAGCTCATGTCGGAGGTGGAGTTCAGCCGCGCCCTCCACGGCATTCAGGTCTTCGCGCGGGTCTCGCCGGAGCAAAAGCTTCAGATCGCGAAGGCCTACAAGGACCAGGGCGAGACGGTCGCCATGACCGGGGACGGCGTGAACGACGCGCCGGCGCTCAAAGAGGCGGATATCGGCGTCGCGGTCGGTTCGGGAACGGACGTTGCGAAGAGCGTTGCGGACCTCGTCATTCTGGACGACAACTTCGAAACCATCGTCGCCTCCATTGAGGAGGGCAGGAAAACGCTTGAGAACATACGGAAAGTACTCGTCTACTTGCTCTCCAATGCGCTGGATGCGCTTCTCCTTATCGGCGGAGCGCTTCTTACGGGCGTCTCGATCCCCCTAAACGCGCTCCAGATACTTTGGGTCAACTTCTTTACTGACAGTTTTCCCGCGATCGCGCTTAGTTTTGAGAACGCGACCGACGATATCGGCATAAAGCCCAAGCGGCTTCATAAGAATCTTTTTGACCCGGAGATGCGATTTCTGGTGCTTGTCATCGGGGTACTTACGAGTTTCCTGCTTTTTGGCATTTATCTCGCGCTTCTCCGCGCGGGATTTGAGCCAGCAGTGGTGCGGACGTTCACCTTCGCCTCGTTCGGGCTCTATTCGCTCTTTCTTATCTTCTCCGTGCGAAGTTTACACAAAAGCATTTTTGAATATAACTTCTTTTCAAATCTCTATCTTTTGGCCAGCGTGTCCGTCGGATTCGCGCTTATGGCCGCTGCGGTCTACTGGCCGTTGCTTCAGAACGTATTGGGAACGGTACCTCTCGCCTGGCCGTGGGTTTTGGGCGTCATAGGAGTCGGCGTTCTCAACATAATCGCGATCGAACTCGGAAAGTTATTTTACCGGAACCGCGCCTAGGCGCGGGCGGCTGCCACCGCGACGACGCGGCGGGCGCCAGCGGCCGCGAGCGTTGTTACTGCCTCGCCCATGGTCGCGCCGGTGGTGTAAACGTCGTCAATGAGGATGATGCTCTTGCCCTCTGCGTTCTCCGCCGCGAAGCTCCCGAGGATATTTTTAAGACGTCCCTCTCTGCTCTTAACTTCGGTCTGCGGGGCGGTATGACGGACCCTGCGGAGAAGGGCGGGTAGAAGCGGCAGGCGGAGTTCGTCTGCCACGGCCTTGGCGATCTCTTCCGCCTGGTTGTAGCCGCGCTCCCTCTTGCGCTTGGCGCTCAAGGGGATGGGCACGACAACCGCGCCGTCGCAGTATCCGTGCGGCGTGGCGAGCTTAAGATGGCGCGCAATGAGGGTCCCAAGCGGCACGGCCGCGGACCGCACGCCTTTGTATTTCAGGACGTGGACGAGTTCGCGCACGACCGGGTCGTCATAAGAGGTGGCTGCGGTTGCAAGGAACGAGGGCCTATGACAGCGCACGGCAGGGTCGGGAACCCTCCCCGAGCACACGGGACAGAAGAACGCGGAATGGAGCGGGATGGAGTCGAGGCAGGTTTGGCACAGAACGGCGCGGCTTTCCGTCGTGTCGGCGCCGCAGGAGAGACAGCGGCAAGGAAAGAGTATATCGAGGAAGACCCTCGTCGCGCGC
>CAYSDW010000079.1:0-2606 GCA_964429925.1 uncultured Candidatus Saccharibacteria bacterium
AGCGATTTCGGCCGCATTGCGGCGCAGACCGCAAAGCAGGTGGTGCTTCAGAAGCTCCGCGAGGCCGAGCGGCAGTCCGTCATCTCCGAGTTCCAGAACAAGGGGGGAACGGTCGTCTCCGGCATGGTCCAGCGCTTCGAGCGAGGCAACGTATACATCGATCTCGGCCGCGCGATCGGCGTGATGTTTGGCAGCGAATCCGTGCCCGGCGAACACTATCGCGTCGGCGAACGGCTGCGTTTTTACGTACTGGCGGTGCAGGAGGACGCCAAGCTTCCCGGCATCGTGCTCTCGCGCTCCCACCCGCAGTTCGTGGCCAAACTCTTCGAGTTGGAGGTGCCCGAGATCGCGGACGGCGTCGTAGAGATCAAGGCCATCGCCCGCGAGCCGGGCAGCCGCACCAAGATCGCGGTCGCCTCGCATGCCGATGGCGTTGACCCGGTGGGTTCCTGCGTCGGTCAGCGCGGCACGCGCGTGATGGCGGTGAATAACGAATTAGGCCAGGAGAAGATCGACATCTTGGAGTGGTCCGAGGTCCCCGAGAAGTTCATCGCCAACGCCCTCTCGCCGGCAAAGGTGAAGGACGTGAAGACCTCCGACCGCCGCGAGGCGCGCGTCTACGTTCCGGAAGACCAGCTTTCGCTTGCGATAGGCAAAGGCGGACAGAACGTCCGGCTTGCCGCCAAGCTCACCGGCTGGAAGATAGACGTCCGGTCTCTCGCGAACCCTTCGGAACCGGAAGGCGGATCTTCTGCCGAGGAGCTGTAGTAGTATAAAGAACATATGCTGAGCGCCTTCTCGAATCTTCAGGTACTCACCCTCGCGCCCGTGGGCGTCGCGCTCCTATGGAGTGTCTATCTGATCGCATGGCTTGGGAGGAAGTCGAAAGGAAATAAAAAGATGCAGGAGATCTCGGGGGCGATCCTCCAGGGTTCGCTCGCGTACCTCAATCGCCAGTACCGGAGCGTTGCGCTTGTGGCGGCGGTTCTGGGCCTCGCCCTCTGGTGGGGGTTGGGAGTCCCCTCCGCGGTGGGGTTCGTGATCGGTGCGGTCACATCCGCGCTCGCCGGCTACGTCGGCATGAACGTGGCGGTGCGCTCGAACGCGCGGACGACGGAAGCCGCTCGTGACGGTCTCTGGCCCGCTCTTGATCTTGCCTTTAAAGCGGGGTCGGTCACGGGCCTTTTGGTCGTGGCGCTCGCGCTTTGTTCCGTCGCGGGGCTCTACTTCTTGACCGGCGATTTCAAAGCGTTGATCGGCTTGAGTTTCGGGGCCAGTTTGATCTCGGTCTTTGCGCGCGTGGGCGGTGGCATTTTTACCAAGGCGGCTGACGTGGGAACGGACCTTGTCGGCAAAGTGGAGGCGGGAATTCCCGAAGACGACCCGCGGAACCCCGGCGTGATCGCGGACAACGTGGGCGACAACGTTGGCGACGATGCCGGCATGGCGGCCGATCTTTTCGAGACCTATGCGGTCACGACCGTGGCGGCGATGCTTCTGGGGAAGCTCTTGGGCATCGCGGACGCGATGGTGGAGTTTCCGCTCGCGGTGGGCGGCCTCGCGATCCTGGCCTCCGTCGTCGGCACGCTCTTCGTGCGGCTGGGGAACTCCAAGGCCATCATGGGTGCGCTCTATAAAGGACTCGTCGCATCGCTTGTTCTTTCCGCTGCGCTTTTCTACCCGGCTGCAAGATATTTCTTCCCTTACAATACCTGGAACATCTACGGGAGTTTGCTCGTTGGGCTTTTGGTCGTCGTGCTTATGGTCCTCGTGACCGACTACTACACGGCGAAGTCCTACCGCCCGGTCAAGGCCATAGCGAAGGCCTCCACCTCGGGCCATGGCACGAACATCATCATGGGGCTTGCGATCGGCATGGAATCCGTCGCGCTCCCGATCATTATCATCGTCTCCGCTATCCTCGCGAGCTACTTTTTGGCGGGTATGTACGGCATCGCGCTCGCGGCGGTCGCCATGCTCTCTGCCGCAGGCATCGTGATCTCGATCGACGCCTTCGGCCCCATTACCGATAACGCTGGCGGCATCGCGGAGATGTCGGACGCGCCGGCGGCGGTGCGCAAGGTGACGGACGCACTGGACGCGGTGGGGAACACCACCAAGGCGGTGACCAAGGGCTATGCCATCGCGTCGGCGGGGCTTGCCGCGCTGGTTCTCTTCGCGAGCTACGGGGAGGAGCTCGCGGCGACTGGCTTGGCGGTCGTGTTCGAACTCTCGGACCCGAACGTGCTCGTCGGTCTCTTCCTGGGCGCCGCGCTTCCTTATCTTTTCGGTTCCATCGTGATGCGCGCGGTCGGCAAAACGGCGGGTGTCGTGGTTGAGGAAGTGCGCCGTCAGTTCCGCGAGATCAAAGGCATCATGGAGGGCACGGCGAAGCCGGACTACGGCAGAGCGGTGGATATGGTCACCAAGGCGGCCCTCCGCGAGATGGTGGTGCCCGCGCTTCTGCCGATCGTCGCCGTGGTCGCAGTAGGCCTTCTCTTGGGCGCGGAGGCGCTCGGCGGGTTCCTTATGGGAACGATCATTTCCGGTCTCTTTGTGGCGCTCTCCATGACGACGGGCGGAGCCGCGTGGGACAACGCCAAGAA
>CAYSDW010000080.1:0-2326 GCA_964429925.1 uncultured Candidatus Saccharibacteria bacterium
CCACAACCCGCGCATCCGCTACGGCGACACCGAGCTCGAGTTCCACCCCGACACGAGGCGTATTGACGAGATGGTCTCCTAAGGCGATACTGGGCGCAGCCGTTTTTTCATACATTTCGACAAGGAGAGGTCTGCCGCGTGGATCGTTCCGGAGACGAAACGCCCGAGGCGGAAGCTAGGTTCGATGCGGAGGCAAGATTCGAGCAGGCGCTTCAGCTCTTGAAGCGCGACGGCAGGATCAAGGGCTTCGTCCACGCCAAGCACAATGGCGATCTGGACGTCCAGGGGATCGACTTTCTCATCTTTCCCAGGGGTACCTCGCTCGTCTTCGCCGCGCAGGTCAAGACCAAGAAGAAGCGAAGCGAGTTCCGGGCCGCGCTCGACCGGCACCTCATGATCCACCCGCTCGTCCAGGACGTCTTCGGCATCGAGCCCCGTCATAGTCCGCACCACATCGCGTTCCGCGTGATGAAGCGCATCGGCAAGCGGACACGCGCGCTCTGTGAGAGGAGTTGCCGCAGGCGGGGCCACAAGCACCGCTAGGCCCAGAGAACCCATATTCCCCCTCTTCCTCCAGCTCTTCCCCCCGTCCCGCACGATTGCGGGACGGGGGTCGCTCATCTTGGGGCGCTTGACCCCGTTAGAGGCCGCGAGGGCCCGCAGCGTGCCTCTGCCTCTAACGGGGTTGACAAGGAGCGCCGCTCGCGTAAATTATCTGTATTAGCACTCCTTGGTCGGGAGTGCCAAAATAAAAATACTTAATGTTCAAACCACTTTCGGATCACGTTTTCCTCGAGCCGGCAGAGGAGGAGAAAACCACGAAGTCCGGCATCGTTCTGCCCGACTCGGCGGAGAAGGAGAAGCCGGTCCGCGGCACGGTAATCGCGGTCGGCCCCGGCAAGGTCAGCGAGAAGGGCGAGCGGATCCCCATGTCGGTCAAGGTTGGCGACGCGGTCCTCTTCAAGAAGTACGGGCCGGACGAGATCGAGATCGACGGTAAGAAATATCTGGTCGGAGAGGAGTCGGACATTTTGGCGGTCATAGAATAACGGCATATGGCAAAAGACATTCGTTTCGAAAAGGACGCGCGCGAGGCCCTCAAGCGGGGCGTGGATACGCTCGCGAACGCGGTCAAAATGACGCTCGGCCCCCGCGGCCGCGCGGTGGTTCTCGAGAAGTCGTACGGCGCGCCGCAGGTGACCTTTGACGGCGTGACGGTGGCGAAGGAGATAGACCTGAAGGACAAGTACGAAAATTTGGGCGCCCAGCTCGTGCGGCAGGCGGCCGAGAAGACGAACGACAGCGTCGGTGACGGCACCACTACCGCCATCGTTCTCGCACAGGAGATGATCTCCCGCGCCATGGAGGAGGCGGGCAAGAAGCTCAATGTCATCAAGCTTACCGAGGAGCTCGATAAGGGCGCGAAGAAGCTTTTCGGCGCGTTGGAGCACCAGGCCATCAAGATCGAGGGCGGCAAGGACCTTCACGAGGTGGCGACGCTCGCCTCAAAGGACCCCGACCTCGGCACGCTCATCGCCGAGGCCATCCTCAAGGTGGGCAAGGACGGCGTAGTGACCATCGAGGACTCGAACACGACCTCAAATTCCTACGAGGTGGTAGAGGGAATGCAGTTCGACCGCGGCTACATCTCGCCCTATATGATCACGAACCAGGAGCGGATGGAGTCCGCGCTCGAGGATCCCTACATCCTTGTCACCGACCGCAAGATCGGCGCCGTGAGCGAGCTTCTGCCCCTCTTGGAGAAGCTTCTCCAGAGCGGCAAAAAGGAGCTCGTCATCCTTGCCGAAGACGTGGAGGGCGAGGCGCTCGCCACGCTCGTGGTGAACAAGCTCCGCGGCATCTTCACCGTGCTCGCGGTCAAAGCCCCCGGCTTCGGCGACCGCAGGAAGGAGATGCTCCAGGACATCGCCATCGTGACCGGCGCGGAGTTCATCTCCGAGGACGTGGGCCGCAAGCTCGAGTCCGTGGACGTTACGGCGCTCGGCCAGGCGCATCGCGTGGTTGCGAACAAGGACAACACCACCATCGTTGCCGGCAAAGGCGCGAAGCAGGAGATCGAGAAGCGCATGGCGCAGATTAAAGCACAGATCGCGAAGGCGGACTCCGACTTCGACAAGGAGAAATTGCAGGAGCGGCTTGGCAAGCTCTCCGGGGGCGTCGCGGTCATCAAGATCGGCGCGGCGACCGAAGCGAGCCAGAAGGAGATCAAACAGCGCGTGGAAGACGCGGTTGCGGCAACCCGCGCCGCGATGGAGGAGGGTATCGTCCCCGGCGGCGGCGTGGCGCTCTTGAACGCCGCGCTCGA
>CAYSDW010000081.1:0-2291 GCA_964429925.1 uncultured Candidatus Saccharibacteria bacterium
CGGTCGAGGGTGTATTCCCGCCACCAGCTCATCGGGCTCCTCATGGCGGCGTATCTGGGCGACCGGGAACACAAAGCGCTCTATATGCGCCTCGCCAAGCGGCCGGACGCGGAGTATCTGCTCCAGGCCGCCAAGGAGGTGGGCAGCCGCCCGAACGTGAGGAACAAAGGCGCTTATTTCATGAGAGTGATAACGAGCAAGCAGGTCATCCCGCAATGGAAATCGTCACGATCAACCGCAAAGACAGGGAAAAGGTCCTCCGCAAAAAAGCAGAGGAGTTTATTTTCGCTGATTTCACGAAAAAAGAGATCAGGGAACTGACCGAACGAATGCGCCGCACGATGAGGAACGCGGAAGGCGTCGGTCTGGCCGCGAACCAGGTAGGACTCCCCTACCGCATGTTCGTCGCGGAGATCCCTGACGGGCAGGGCCGGACAAAATTCTACGCGCTTTTCAATCCGAAACTCGAGAAGGTATCCGAGAAAAAGCGCCTACTTGAGGAAGGGTGCTTAAGCGTGCCCGGCGTTTTCGGCACCTTGGAGCGCGCAGAACGCGTAACGCTTTCCGCCCAAGATAAGGACGGCCACCCGGTGAAGATCAGGGCCTGGGGTCTTTTGGCGCACGTTCTCCAGCACGAAACCGACCATCTTGAAGGAAAACTCTTCATTGATACGGCAAAGATGCTCTACAAAAAAGAACCGGAAGATGGCAGCAGGTCCTAACTACGTATTTTTCGGCACGCCGCGCTTCGCGGCTGTCGTGCTCGAGCGCCTTATCGCGGACGGCATGCCGCCGTCCCTTGTCGTTGCGAATCCCGACCGCCCGGCAGGGCGAAAACGGACGCTCACCCCGCCCGAGGCGAAGATCATGGCGGAGAAAGCGGGCATTCCGGTGCTCCAGCCGGAGAAGATCGGCACGGATTTTCTCGAAACGCTTCGCGGATACGATGCGGAGTGCTTCCTCGTGGCGGCCTATGGCGCGATACTTCCCGCAGAACTTCTCGCGATCCCGCCCAAAGGCGCGGTCGGCATCCACCCCTCGCTCCTTCCACGGCACCGCGGCGCTTCCCCCGTTCAGGGCGCCATTCTGGCGGGCGATGCGGAGACCGGCGTCACGCTCTACCTTCTTGATGCAGAAATGGACCACGGGCCGGTTTTAGGGCAAGAAACGCTAGTTTTGAGGGGTGAGGAGTCCTACCGGGAGCTTGAGGAGGCGCTCGCCATCGCGGGCGCCGAGCTCGCCCTCACTCTCCTCCCCCGCTATCTCGCGGGCGAACTCTCCCCCGCTCCGCAAGACCACGCGCAGGCCACGTTCACGAGAAAATTTAAGACGGAAGACGGGTTCGTGGAGCTCGGCAAGGACGAGCCGGAGGTCATTGCGCGAAAGATACGCGCCCTAAACCCCGAGCCGGGTGTCTGGGCGATCGTGCCGGATGGACGCCTGCCTGCCGGCAGGCAGGGCAAACGGCTGAAGCTTCTTGCCGTAGAGCGGCGCCCCGAGGGTTTGGTCGCAACAAGAATACAATGGGAAGGAAAAACCCCGCATGATGCGGCGCTTCCTTTGAACTGACCTTCGCTACTTCCCGTGTTTTGATTCGAGGCCGTAGTCGGCGACAAGCTTGTTCGCGAAGTTCCAATCGAGATTCCTAAAGAAGGAATCAAGATACGCCTTGCGGTTCACGCCGTAATCCATGAAGTACGCGTGTTCATAGACGTCGAGCACGATGAGCGGGACCGCGCCCCAGACCGCCCCTACGTTATGCGCGTCGCTTCCATAATTGTGGAGCCGGTTGTCGCGATGATCGAACGCCGTGACGGCCCAGCCGCGGGCGGAAAGCGCCGTCGCCACCATGTCTTCTTTCCAGGCGTCCAGGGAACCGAAGTCCTTTTCGATCATCGCAAGGAGCGTGCCGCCCGGCTTGCCGTCGCCGTGAAGATGGCCAAAATAGACCTCGTGGAGCTTCATGCCGTTTACCGCGAAGGTCTCCTGCCGCTTCAATTCGCCGATGTAACTCCAGACGCCGTTCGCCTCCGATTTGTCGGCCGACTCGAGCTTCTCCTGGATCTCGTTCGATTTCTTGACGTACCCCTGATAGAGCTTCAGGTGCTCCTCGAGCATCTTGCCGGTCAATCCCTCGATACCGTCCTTATAGTTGAACTCTTCCGACTTGTAGTTGCTGAGCATTGTTTTATTTTGGAATTTTACGACTTTGAATATAGTATAGAGGTGCGATTGGGGGGTCGTCTAATGGTAGGACAGCGGCCTTTGAAGCCGTGAATCGGGGTTCGAAT
>CAYSDW010000082.1:0-2286 GCA_964429925.1 uncultured Candidatus Saccharibacteria bacterium
GCCGAGGCGAAGGCCGCCGCGCCGCAGGAGCGCGGTGAGCCGACCGCCGAGAGGACGGGGATGTGCCCGTCCCGCTATTCGATGACGAAGGTAAAGGCGCCGCGTTTGGTGGGTTCTTTCGGGTCGAGCTTTTGCGCCTCCGTTTCCGTAAGGTAGCGGATGTTTTTGCGTTTCTGCTCCTCGGGCAGGAAGGAGTCGGTCATGAACATCACCGTTTGGGCAGGCATTGGTATCCCGCGCACCAAGACGCCGCCTGCCTTCACGACGACGGTCTTAGGCGATGCGTCGGGAAGCGCGCGCATCTCGCGGCCGATCTCGACGTAGTCCGCAGCGAACGCGTTCTGCACGTTCGGATTCTGCCCCCAGGCCATGAAATAGGAAAAATACGCCTCATAGAAGAGGGTGCCGAGAAAGAGAACGGCAATGATCTCAAGGTGCGTGGCGTGCGCAAGCGCACCAAGGCGCAAGAACCGCCAGCTGCCCGTTTTTGAGAAGTGGGTTTCCGCGAGCCGCTTCTTGAGCAGTTCCCAGATCGCTACGCCGCCTCGCGCGCTAAGGCCGAAGACGGGCGGGATCAGCAAAATGGCGCGGAGCGCGTGCGGCAGTCCCTCGTTCGAGATCACGACCGGCAGGAGCGCGAGACCGAACCATGAGAGCATGAACGTATCGTAGAGCGTGCGCCGTGAGACCGCGAGACCCGCGCCGACAAGAAAGAGGACTCCCACCGGCCAGAAGAGCTCCGGACGTCCGGCGATGTTATGACGCCAGTTCCCGTCGCCTCCGAAGTTGAACATGCCCAAGGTGAGCGCGACGTTTTTCGCAAGGTCCCGAGCAGGAGCGGACGAACTCATCACGGAGAGCTGGCCGGTGCGGCCGAGAAAGTCCTCGGGGTGGAGCGCGTAATAGCCGAGGAGCGGTGCGGCGAAGAGCGCGGCCGCGAGAACGACCGCGCCTGCGATCTTCCATTTTTGCGCATGGTGCCGGAGCCGCGGCACGAAACAAAGAAGGAGAAGCGGCATAATGCGGTACGCGATGTAGGTGTGCGCGCCCAGGCCCAGCGCGGCTCCGGAGAAAGCGGCGGTCCGCCAGGAGCCGGTCCGCATGGCGCGGAGCAGGAAATAGGCCGCCCAGACAAGAAAGAAGGGAGCCATAATGGCGCGGAATCCGATGCGCGAGAAAATGATATGCCAGACGCTTGTGGCGAGAAGGAAACTGCCGAGGAAGCCTATCGCAAAATCGTTCGCGAGGCCGCTTTCCCGCGCCAGTTCGCGGAAAAGAAAGAACGCGCCGAGCACGGTCATGATGCCGATCAAAGCGGAGGGGAGGCGGAGCATCCATGGCTCGTGGATGCCGGTCGCGGCAAGGAAGAGCGCCTGAATGTTAATGAAAAGCCCTTCGCGGCCGTTGTTCTCGGGGTAGAAGACCTTGAACGCGCCGGTTCTGATCGCCTCGAGCGCATTATTGCCGTTCATCGCTTCGTCGGGATAGAGTCCCGGCGGCGTCGTCTCCAAATTGTGGAGGCGCAGAAAGGCGGCTATAATGAGAAGGAACAGGATCGCAGCGATCTCCTTTTTTGACATCACTTTCGATTATAGTATGCCCGAAGAACTCCCGCAAAACTTACATCCCGCGCTCGAACGCGATATCGCGCGCCTTTCCGAGCAGATCAGCAAGCATCGCGAATCCCCCGACCGTAAGGGCGCGGAAAGCAAAGAGCTGATCCGCGAATCCTTGCGATCGCTCGCGCCTCAGCCGGCGGTTCCGCAGCCGTCAGTTCCAAAGGATGACGGCAGCGCGGTGTTGCCCTCGTATATGCAGGACGAGCCGGCCGGGACCAAGCTGAAGGTCGAGGAGCTTCTTGAGCTTTCGCTCCATACCGGGATCACGCAAGGGCTTAAAGAGGCGAGGAAGGCGGGACCGTATATCCTCGACGCGTTCCACGACGCGCTTGTGGACAAGCTGTACCCCGAGCTTAAGAAACGGGGGATCGTGGAGTAGGTTCCTCATGACGCTTTTTTGGATCATCGTAAGCTTTCTCGTAGCGGCGCTCGTACCGCTGGTCCTCTGGTACGCGTGGAACATCCGGCGCCGTCTTTTTTTCGAGAACTTCAAGCTTCAGCTCTACCTTATTCGCATTCCGCTCGCCCCGAAAGAAGGAAAAGACCCGAAGACGGAGGTAAACCTTTCGGAACAGCTTTTTAACGCGCTTGCGTCCTTGAAGCGGCCCTTTGTGTTCGAAGCGGCGGTCTCGCACGTCGGCGAAGATATTTGCTTTTACATCGCGGT
>CAYSDW010000083.1:0-2282 GCA_964429925.1 uncultured Candidatus Saccharibacteria bacterium
AAAGAACGGAAAAAGAGAAGCTACAGTCCCACGTCGAAGTCCTTTGCGGCGAGACCTCACGGCAGGACCATCCGCACAAAGTATGGAAAGATGCGCATCCCTGACTTCCTTAATAACTGACGGTGCTATGCTGTAGCATAGCACCGGGGCGTTGGGCAGGCGGGCGGAAGAATGTAAAAGTCCGATAACGCAAGAGTTCGGTGTTGCTTCCCGGGGAAGCAGCGGAAATGAGCGTGTTTCGCTGCTGCTATGTTTTGTGCGGGCGGGAGGACTCGAACCTCCAAGGGTTGCCCCACACGGTTCTAAGCCGTGCGCCTTTACCAGTTTGGCTACGCCCGCAGGAACACTCTCCATCTTTGTAGCATCCGACGGCTACTTTGACAAATAGTATATTTTATGCTAGTTTATGTTCAGCTCAGCAACAAAAGAAATAGGGCAAAATACTCGATAGAACTCCCTGCCGGGAGAAAGGAGACCGAGCATGCTTTTTCTGCTTCCGCTCATCGGAGCTGCCATCCTGGGGGTGGCGGCGGCCGCATCAGTCGTACGTGTCGACATCGCGCACCGCGCGGTCCTCGTCCGCTTCGGCAAGCGGGTTGAGGGCAAAGACGGAGAGTATGGCGAGGGCTGGCAAGGCTTCTGGGACGGCGTCATGCCGTTCATCGATCGCCTCGAGGCCGAGCCCGTCACGCTCGACTCGGCAGCACTCGCGACGGAAATCGTCACGAAGGACAACCTCAAGATCAAGGTCGGCGGGTCGGTGCAGTTCCGTATCGACGACGTTTATCACTTCAAGGGGATCAATCCCCAGGCGATGGGCGTTGGCATGAGCGACGCCATCAAGTCGGAGCTCGGCATCATTGCCGGCCGCGCGGATGGCGACAAGTTCGTTCACTCCCGGCGCGAGATCTGGCTTCTCATCAATTCCGTTCTTCGTTTCAGCGTGGCGCCGCATTACCGGGCGTCCGCGGCCGATTCGACCGTTTTTGACCCCGCAGACGGGGACGCGGAAGTCGAGCCGCAGGAGCGGCTTTCCTTCTACGAGAAGAACGCGCACGCGATCGGCGAGGCGCTCAAGCAGGAGACCGGCAATCCCGACGATCACTCGGGGATCGAGGAGCGGTATGGTATCGATGTAGTCGTCTTCGAGCTCGCCTCGGTGGAGTTCTCGCAAGAGACGATGGCGGCGCTTGAGAAGAAGCAACAGGCGGCGCACACGGCGGATGCCGCAAAGGAGGCGTACAGGCGCCAGCGGGAGATATTCGACGATCTCAAGGGCCAGGTCGGCCCCGAACGCGCCTTGAACGAGGTGTCGCTCATCGTGGGCGGCAAGGACCGCGGGAGTCGTCAGGTCATCTCGGTTGAGGGTCTCGAGGGTGTCAGTGCCGTTTTGGGCGACGCTCTGCGGAGATTCCTCGGAGGAGGGAACGGATCATGACGGCCACTAAAGGAACGAAGAGGTTGGCGAGCGTGCGGCTCGTGGCGTTCGTCGTCGTGATGCTTGTGCTCTTGAGTGCCGCATACGCGCTCATGCCGGCGGACCTTTTCCGTTCCGGCTCGCCCGCGCCGCATGCGAAACAGTACCCGCTCTGCGCTGATGCACGGGACCAGAAGATCACGACAACGACGACGATCCGGGTGCGTTCGGACTGCTGGTCGGGCTGGGTCAAGCTCACGCCCGGCACGGAGTTCGACCTCCTCTTTTCGGACGAAACAGAGCTGTTCTATCGGGGCGGCGGCCGCAGAACGCTCCCGAAGAGCGTAGGTTCCCTCGGCCATACTCCCAGCACCTTCAGTATTCGTGGCAAGGGCGGGACCGTAACGGTCCGTCTCCACGACGAGTAATTCAAAGGCCCCTCCCGCACTCTGCGGGACGGGGCCTTCGCTTTTCTACTGCTAATTTACGTTACTGGCCCACGAGCTGCGCGACGATGAAGCGGATGCCTTGCGCGACGAGCGCGACGGCGATCGCGACTGCGGCGTAGATAAGCTGGTTCGAGGCGGTCTTCACCTTCTCGGGGTCGCCGCCGGCGGTAAGGTAGATGAACGCCGCGTAGAGGATGAACATCACCGCGACGATCATGAGAAGCGTGAACATCCAGTTCAGGAGCCGCTCTAAGATGTTGATGATCTCCTCAATGCTGCGCGGACCTTCCGGAAGGTCTTCCACCGCCGCCAAGCTCAAAAGAGGCATGGCCGCGATGGCGACTGCCGCCGCGAGCGGCAAGGCGATTTTTCCAAATTTTTTCATGTAAGAAGCGGAAAATTAGGGATTCCGAAGA
>CAYSDW010000084.1:0-2162 GCA_964429925.1 uncultured Candidatus Saccharibacteria bacterium
CGGCTCGGAGGCCTTTTGCTGAAGCAAGACAGCGTCGGTGAGCGGCGCGTAGGGACTTTCGGTGTTGTGTCCCAGAGCCCGGAGGACTTCCTCCGTCACCTTCCGGTCGCGCTGCATGAATTCGTCCACCGACCGGACCCATTCCGACTCGAACCAACGTTCGACATGCGGCCGAAGCTCCTGCAAAAACTCTTCCGCCAATTCGTCGGCGCCCATCACGTTTCCTTTTCCCTCGAGGAGCTTGCGCTTCCGGCTCTTCAGATAGGCCTCGCACACGTCCCGCATGACGGTAGGCACGTCCTTATCGCCGAGATTGAGCCAGTAGTCCCTGCTGAGCCTTTTCGTGATATAACCGCCGAGGAACATCCCTGCCACCAAGGCAAACACCGCGATTGCGAGTTCCATCTTTGCTCTCCTTGTCGTGGGTCCGTCCCGAGAGTACGCCCGCGCAGGAGAGAAGTCAATAAATTATTGGAGCGACGATGTTGCTGTGGTATAGTCCCAAAACGCGGCGCGGTTAGCTCAGTTGGTAGAGCACTTCCTTGACGTGGATGGGGTCAGGGGTTCGAATCCCTTGCCGCGCACCATGCGATCGAAACGGCAGGAAAAAGTTTACATCTACGGCAGGCATGCGCTCGTGGAGGCGCTCCAGAACGCGCCGCGAGTCATCCGTAAGGTCTTCCTTGCGCGCGATATGCGCGATACAGAGCTGCGCGCACTGCTCCAGAAAAACAATACTCCGACCGCCGAACTGGCGGTCGGCAGGGGCAGAGAGCTGGTGGGGAAAGATACGGCACATCAGGGGGTCATCGCCACGATGGACCCCTCCGCCCTTCTTCTGTCGCTGGATGATTTTTTGAGAACGCTTGATACGAGAGCGAACCCCGCGCTTGCTGTTCTCGCTGAAGTGCAGGACCCGCACAACGTCGGCGCCATCATCCGTTCGGCCGCCGCCTTTGGCCTTAAGGGGGTGCTCATTCCCGAACATCGTCAGGCCGGTATTACCGGCGCGGTCGTGAAGGCCTCTGCAGGGATGGTGTTCCGCATTCCGCTCGTTTCCATAGGCAATGTGAACCACGCCCTTAAAGTGCTTAAGGAAAAGGGCTTCTGGATTTATGGTCTTGCTATTGATGGGAGGACAACGCTTGGCGCGGAGACGTTTGACGCACCGACTGCGTTTGTCGTCGGCAATGAGAGCGCGGGGATTCGAGAAAAGACGCTTACCGCCTGCGACGCAACGCTCTCCATCCCCATGCATGCGCGGACCGAATCCTTAAACGCGGCGGTCTCCGCCGCCATCGTCTTTTATGAATGGTCACGGAAGCATCCGGAGGCGCTATGACCCACGACCGGCATCTTGTCTCCTTTCCCTGGAGCGATTACGAGCTTCTTGATTCCGGCGAGAATATGAAGATTGAGCGCTTCGGCGATATCGTCGTCGCGCGGCCCGAAACGCAAGCGCTGTGGCAAAAACAAAAGCCCGAACTTTGGGAAACAGGTCATGCCGAATTCGCCCCGCCGGTCGGCGGGGAGCGGAAAGGTTCTTGGCATATGCGGAAACCCGTGCCCGAATCGTGGGCTATCTCGTGGCGCGATGCGCGATTCCTCGCGCGGCTCACCGGATTTAAACACACGGGTATCTTTCCCGAACAAGCGCCGAACTGGGAGTGGCTCCGGGACGTCGTACGTCCCGACATGAAAGTATTGAATCTATTCGGCTATACCGGTATCGCGACACTCGTTGCCGCTGCCGCGGGCGCTTCTGTTACGCATGTGGACGCGTCCAAACAGTCGCTTGACTTCGCGCATGAGAACGCGCGCTTATCGGGCATCTCCAAAGATAAAATCCGCTGGATACCGGACGACGCGCTCGCCTTCGCGAAGCGTGAGGCACGCCGCGGGGCGAAATATGACGGCATCATCCTCGACCCGCCGGCCTTCGGCCGCGGGCCAAAGGGCGAGGTCTGGAAGATAGAAGAAGACCTACCGAAGCTCTTAAACGCGCTCAAAGGGCTTCTTTCTGACAAGCCGGGTTCATTCTTTCTTCTCAACGGTTACGCCGCCGGCTACGCGCCGCGCTCCTTCGCGCAGGCGGTCGAGAGCGCCTTTGGAATGGTCGAGGGCGAATCTGGCGAGCTTCATATAAAGGAATCCTCCGCCGA
>CAYSDW010000085.1:0-2123 GCA_964429925.1 uncultured Candidatus Saccharibacteria bacterium
CGCATTCCGCTCGCCCCGAAAGAAGGAAAAGATCCGAAGACGGAGGTAAACCTTTCGGAACAGCTTTTTAACTCTCTTGCGTCCTTAAAGCGGCCCTTCGTGTTCGAAGCGGCGGTCTCGCACGTCGGCGAAGACATCTGCTTTTACATCGCGGTCCCGAGAGCGCATGGCGGCATGGCGGCGCGGCAGATCCAGGGTCTCTTTCCCGATGCGCAAGTCGAGGAAGCGGAGGATTACAACCTTTTCAATCCGCACGGCGAGGCGCGGGGCGCCTTTGTATCCCAAAAAAATCACTACGCGTTGCCTATTCGCACCTATCAGGATATCGGAGGCGAAACGTTCGCCCCGATCTTGAGCGGTCTCTCCAAGATCAACACTGCCGGCGAGGGAGCGGCCATCCAGGTGATCGCGCGCCCCGTCTCGGGAGAGGTGAAAAAAACGATAGCCGCCGCGTTGCAGCGGCTTAAGGCGGGCGAAACGCTCGAGCGAGTGCTCTCCTCGGGCGGCGGAGCCGCGCTCTCCTCGGCGCTCAAGGAGGCGTTTCCCGGCGCGCGGAAGAAAGAAGGAGAACCGCGCGTGGTGGACGAACCGGCCGTGCACGCGCTCGAAACGAAGCTCGCAAAACCGCTCTTTGCAGTGAACGTTCGCGTCCTTGCTTCCGCGCCGTCGCAGTACCAGGCGGACGCGATACTGGACTCCGTCACGAGCGCCTTTACCCAGTTCTCCGCGCCGAACAGGAACGAGCTCAAGACGGTCGCGCCCCGCAATCTCGAGAAGCTCATTTATCAATATTCGTTCCGGGAGTTCGATCCTTCCCAGGCGATGACGCTCACGAGCGAGGAGCTTGCGAGCGTGTTCCATCTGCCCACGCCGTTCCTTGAGGTGCCCAAGATAAAATGGCTCAAGGCCAAGGAGGCGGCGCCGCCGACGACTCTTTCTGCGGCCGGCGTGCCGATCGGGGAAAGTGTTTTCCGCGGCGAGCGGAAGACGGTGCGCATCGCCGACGAGGATAGGCGCCGCCACATCTATGTCGTCGGTCGGACCGGCACCGGAAAATCCGTACTGCTCGCGAACATGCTCGCGGACGACATAGAACGGGGCAAGGGCGCCGCCATCATCGATCCGCACGGCGATCTCGTCGAGGCAGTGATGCGGCTCATCCCCGAGGAGCGGCAGGACGACGTGATCGTGCTCGATCCGGGCGACCTCATGCGGCCCGTGGGCCTCAATATGCTCGATGTCGATCCTGCGCGGCCGGAAGAGAAGACCTTTGTCGTGAACGAACTGCAGGGCATTTTTAATAAGCTCTTTCCTCCCGAGACGATGGGTCCCATGTTCGAGCAATATATGAGGAACGCGCTTCTGCTTCTCATGGAGGATACGACGGAGCCGGCAACGCTCATGGAGGTGCCGAGGGTCTTTACCGACAGCGCTTTCCGCGCCCGCAAGCTCGCGCGCATCGCGAATCCGGCGGTGGTGGACTTTTGGGAGAAGGAGGCGGTCAAAGCGGGCGGCGAGGCGTCGCTTCAGAACATCACGCCCTACATCACCTCGAAGTTCAACAACTTCATCGCGAACGACTATCTTCGCCCCATTATCAGCCAGCCCGCGTCCGCGTTCCGTTTCCGCGAGGTGATGGACGAGGGAAAGATCCTTCTCGTAAATCTCTCGAAGGGCCGGATAGGCGACATCAACGCGAACCTGCTCGGCATGATAATCGTGGGCAAACTCCTCATGGCCGCGCTCTCCCGCGTGGATATCGCCGATCAGGAAAAAAGGCGCGACTTCAACCTCTACATCGACGAGTTCCAGAACTTCACGACCGATTCGATCTCGGTGATCCTTTCCGAAGCCCGCAAGTACCGTCTGAATCTTGTCATCGCGCACCAGTTCATCGCACAGCTTACGGAGAAGATCCGGGACTCGGTTTTCGGCAACGTAGGTTCGATGATCTCGTTCCGTGTCGGCGTGCAGGATGCGGAGTTTCTCGAGAAGCAGTTCGCACCAACCTTCACGAAGCAAGACCTCATTAACATCGATAACTTCAACGCCTACGCGAAGCTTCTCATGGGCGGAGAGACCCGCCAGCCCTTCAACATCCGCACCTTTCCTCCGCTTCGCGG
>CAYSDW010000086.1:0-2084 GCA_964429925.1 uncultured Candidatus Saccharibacteria bacterium
GAGGATCTGCCGAAGATCGAGGCCGAGATGGCCAAGATCATCAAAGAGGACCTGCCATTCACGCAGAGCTTCATGACGAAGGCCGAAGCGCGGAAGTGGTGTCAGGCCCGCAACGAGACGTACAAACTGGAGCTCGTCGAGGGCCTTGAGGGCTTTGTGCGTAGCCTGCGCGAAGAGCATCTCCGCGAAGGCGTCTATCTTCGAGAGGCCCACCTTGCCGATGATGCGTTCCACCGCCTCGCCGGTGAGCTTCTCCCCGAATGAGGTGATCTGATCGAAGAGCGACTCTGCGTCGCGGAGCGACCCTTCGCCTGCGGCGGCTATCATCTCGAGCCCCTCCTCCGTCGCCTCGACGTTCTCGGCCTTCGCGATGGTTGTGAGCTTCTCGAAGATGACCACCTTGGGAAGCCGCCTAAAGGCGAAGCGCTGGGCGCGCGAGACGATGGTGGCGGGAAGCTTCTCGAACTCCGTGGTCGCCATCACGATGATGGCGTGCGCGGGCGGCTCCTCGAGGGTTTTGAGGAGCGCGTTGAACGCATCGCGCGTCAGCATGTGCACCTCGTCGATGATGAAGACCTTGTAGCGGTACGAGGTAGGGGAGAGCTTGATGCCCTCCTTGAGGTCCCGTATCTCGTCGATGCCGCGGTTCGAGGCCGCGTCTATCTCGATGATGTCGAGCGCCTGGCCGCGGTCGATCTCCGTGCAGACGCGGCACACGTTGCAGGGCTCGCCTTGTTTTTTGAACTCGGGGTCGGTGGCGCGCTTCTCGCAGTTGGCGGTCTTCGCCAAAAGGCGGGCGGCGGTGGTCTTGCCGGTTCCGCGCGGGCCGTAGAAGAGGTAGGCGTGCGCGATCTTGTCCTGCCGCGCGGCGTTCTGCAGGACCTCGACGATCTCCTCCTGCCCCAGGAGGTCGCCGAACTTCTTTGGGCGGTATTTGCGGTAGATAGCGACGGCCATTGCGTTTCATTATAGCAGTAGAGTAGGGTGAAGCCAGCTCGTATTCATAACGAAGGGAGGGGTGTCTGTGCCCAAGAGGTGGCTCTCAGTTGCCGCGCTCGGCCTGCTTCTTGCGGGCTGCGTCTCGCTCGGCTCAACGGGCAAGCGCGCCTTCGAAAGCGACACGGAGTTCTTTTGGCGCAAGGCGGACCCGCTTCTCGCCATGGCCGTCTGGCAGGACGCAGAGCGCATCATGGGCGTCGCGAGGATGCTCCCGCCCGTCGTGACCTACGACCACACGTACCTCATCACGACCGATGACCAGAGCGACGTTTTGGCCTACTCGCAGGACGCGAACCGCGTCATCTTCTATCGGGCCGCGACGGATCTTTGCTCGTTCGATTACGGCGGACGGTGCGGTCCCGCGTTCTACGAGGTGGCGCTCCACGAGTACCTCCACGTCATCATGCTGCGGCAGGGGATACCCTTTTCCCGGCACCACTGCTTGATGATCCAGAGGGGCTATGTCGCGAAGATGGGTGCGGCGATCCGTGCCAGATTCCCCGGCCGATCGTACAATCCCCCGCACACGGAGCGCTGGCACGAACGCTTCAGGAATACATGCACCTCATGAGCCGCCCCCGGGGCGGCTCGATTCATTTCGTGCTTTCAAAAAGCGGGAGCGGCCTATACAATAGTGGAAAGAATGCGCTATCTCCTCTCGTCGCTCATCGTGGGAGGCCTCCTCTACGGCGGCTTCATTTTTATACGGGAGAAGAACACGCTCGAGATCACCCTCGCCGACCTTAAAAACTCCGTGAACGGCACGGCGGTCGCGCCCGGCCAAGGCGCGCCGGAGGCGACCTCGACGCCGCCGGGCGCCGCGCCAGTTGTCGGCCGCGTTAAGGACATCGAGCCCCAAGGCAAGCTGCAAAATCCGCCGGAGGTGATTAAGGCGATCTATGCCACGAGCTGGTCCGCGGGCACGGAGTCCCGCATCGCCGCGCTCATCAAGCTCATCAAGGAAACGGAACTGAATGCCATCGTCATCGATATCAAGGACTTCTCCGGTCACGTGCTTTACGACATCGATAACGCCGACGTCGCAAAGTACGGCGCGAAGGAGGTGCGCATCCCGCGCTTGAACG
>CAYSDW010000087.1:0-457 GCA_964429925.1 uncultured Candidatus Saccharibacteria bacterium
GCATGGATAAACTCGCATTGGTACTCGGCGTTCTGGTGCTCGCGGGCGTGGTCGGGCTTGTGTGGTATCAGGATCAGGCCGTTGGTTTGCTCGCGCTTTCGGGAAACAATGCCGAGGAAGCGCCGCAGGGACCGGAGTGGACCCCATCTGAACAAATGAACACGGAAGGACTAAAAATTGAGGACGTTGCGGTCGGGACCGGCGCCGAAGCGCGCCCGGGGAACCGCGTGTCGGTGCACTACGTCGGTACGCTCATGAACGGGCAGAAGTTCGACAGCTCGCGTGACCGCGGCGAACCGTTCACGTTCACGCTCGGCAAGGGAGAGGTCATCAAGGGCTGGGACCTGGGGGTCGCGGGCATGAAGGTGGGCGGCACGCGCAAGCTCACTATCGCGCCGGAGCTCGCGTACGGCGAGCGGGGCGCGGGAGGCGTCATCGGCCCGGGCGAGACGCTGGT
>CAYSDW010000087.1:467-2041 GCA_964429925.1 uncultured Candidatus Saccharibacteria bacterium
AAAGAGATACCCAAATGCCCCGCCGCCCCAAACGGGCGGCGGATTCGTTATACTGACAGAACATAGCGCTCACCGAAGAACTGAAAAAAGTCATCAAAGGGGAGGTGCTGGACGACAAAAAGACCCGGGAGGCCTACAGCAAGGACTACTCGATCTTCGAGCTTGAGCCGCAGGCAGTCGTTTTCCCGAAGGATGCCGCGGACGTCGAGGCCCTCGTGCGCTTCGCGTCGGATAAAAGAAAGGCGGGGGAGGATGTTTCGCTCACCGGCCGCTCGGGAGGCACAGATATGACCGGCGGCCCCTTGAGCCGCTCGGTCGTCGTCGAGTTCGACCGGCATCTGAACCGCATCAAAGAAATAGGGGAGTCCCATGCTGTGGTAGAGCCCGGCCTCTACTTCCGTGACTTCGAAAAGGAACTCGCGAAGCGCGGCCTGATGTATCCGGCCTATCCGGCCTCGAAGGACCTCTGCGCCCTGGGCGGGATGGTCGCGAACAACTCCGGCGGCGAGAAGACCCTGGCGTACGGCAAGACGGAGGACTACGTGGAGGAGCTTAAGGTTGTGCTTGCGGACGGCAAGGAGCACGTTCTTCGTCCGCTTTCCGGCGAAGCGCTCAAGGCGAAGCTCGAGGAGCAGAGCTTTGAAGGCGAGCTTTACCGCAAGCTCCATGCGCTTCTCGAGGCGCATTACGACGCGGTGCACCGCGCGAAGCCCAACGTCTCCAAGAATTCCGCCGGTTACGCGCTCTGGAACGTCTGGGACCGGAAGACCTTCACTATGGCGAAGCTCGTCGTCGGTTCCCAGGGAACGCTCGGGCTCGTGACCGAGGCGAAACTGCGTCTCGTAAAGCGGAAGCGCTATGAGCGGCTCGTTGCCGTCTTCGCAAAGGACCTCCACGTGGTGCCGGAACTCGTAAAGGCGGTCCTGCCCTTCAGCCCCGAGAGCATCGAATCGTACGACGATAAGACGCTCCAGCTTGCGGTGCGGTTCTTCCCGGCGCTCATCAAGCTCATGAAGGGGAGCGTCATCAAGCTCGGTTGGCAGTTCCTGCCCGAGTTCTTCATGCTCCTGCGCGGCGGATTTCCCAAGATCGTTCTCTTGATCGAGCTTGCCTCGGACGACGAGAAAGAGCTCGAAGAGCGGATGTCCGCCTTAGGCGGAGCGCTCGAAAAGTTCCCGGTGCAGGTGCGCCTCACGAAGAGCGCGGCGGAGGCGGAGAAGTATTGGACCATCCGGCGGCAGAGCTTCAAGCTGCTCCACGGTTACGTGAAGGACAAGGACGCGGCTGCGTTCGTGGACGATTTCATCGTGCGTCCGGAACATATGCCGGAGCTTCTGCCGCAGGTGAACGCCATTCTCGACCGCTACAGGGACAAGCTCACCTACACCATCGCGGGCCATCCCGGCGACGGCAACTTCCACATCATCCCGCTCGTGGACCTCAAGGACCCGGAGGTGCGCGCCATCATCCCGAAGGTGATGAGGGAGGTCTACGAGCTCGTGTTCCGCTACAAGGGCTCGACGACCGCCGAGCACAACGACGGGCTGATCCGGGGTACGTATCTGAAGCAGATG
>CAYSDW010000088.1:0-2020 GCA_964429925.1 uncultured Candidatus Saccharibacteria bacterium
CGCTCGAGCTGGTAGACGATGCCCACGACCGAACCGCCCATAAGGAGAGCGGGGAGCAGGGGGTCCACGCTCACGCCATACCAGGAAGCGAGAAGGAGCCAGGCCCAGGTGCCGGCGACGCCTGCGCAGATCGGACAGAGCGGCAGCCGCGCGAGACGCCGAATAGCGAACGCGGAGGCGGTGAGAACGATGATCGAAGCGAATGTGAGGAATGTGATCATGGTCAGAGAAGGAAGATGAGGCCGCCCAAGAGGATCATCGCGATCCCTCCCCAGAGGCGCATGGCGTGCCGTTCCTCGCGCTGCCAGGTGCGCACCCGTTCCACGAGCGCCGCATTGCCGGCGATGAACAAGATGACAACAAGCGGGAGGACGAAGATGAGGTTATAGAGGAAGAGGTATCCTACGCCCGCGAGGTATGTCGCCTGGTCCTTCAGGAGGCCGATGACAAGAAGATAGGGCCCGCCGGTGCAGGGGAATTCGCACAGGCCCACGAGCGCGCCCAGAAGGAGGGCGGTCGGGAGCGATATCTTCGCCATAAGGTTCGCGATGGCGCGATGGGCCGCGTGCGGTATGCGAGGCGCGATGGGAAACGACGGAAAGAACTCTCCGATGATGCTTATCGCTCCGAAAGCGATGAGAAGCGCGGAGCCGATCTTCGCCATGAAGTGCGGCGTGCTGAAGAGGTGCAGCGCTCCTAAGAGTCCCAGGCCCACGGCCATGTAGGCGAGAAAGATGCCGAGGAGGTAGATGCCGCCTATCGCAAGTATCTCGCCGCGCGCGCGGCCGAGCGAGAAGAGGAAGGCGACGGTGAGAAGCAGAATGGAGAAGGCGCACGGGTTGATGCTGTCGAGGAGCGCCGCAACGATGACGAGCGGCAGGAGCCACGTTCCTCCGTTCGAGACATTCCAGACGAACGCCGCGGAGGATCCGCTCCAGAAAAGCAGGGCGATCGTGCCGAAGAGCACGACGCCGAGCGCCGCAAGGAGAATGAGCCGTTTCATGCTTACGGGGTCACCTGCCCGGTGATGACGAACTCAAGGGGTTTCCCCGCGTCGTTCTCGAGGGAAGCAACGCGCTGGATGGGGCCGACGCCCGCGGGGCCGTGCGCGTTCGGATCGAAGGTTACGCGCACGACGGCGGTTGCGCCCGGTTCAAGGACGGCATCCAAGCGCGGCCCGAATCCGTGGCCTGGCATTCCGAACGGCCCATACTCGCGTCCTATCATGACGAGGGTCGCCTCAGTGCACATGCATGACGTGAAGAGCTGGGTCAGTGCGGCCGGCACCGTCCCGGCGTTCGTGAACTTGAATTCGCGGGACACTTTGCCGTTCGCCATCCGGATCGTGCCGAAGTCGTAGGCGTGCTCTTCGGCGACGAGGAAAGAGTTTTCGCTGCCGCTCTGCAGAGCGGTGGTCGTCGGCTCGGCGGTGTTCGGCCGGGCGAACCAGACGCCTACACCGAGCACGACCGCAGTAATGATGAGAAGTGTAAGTGGTTTCATGAGAGTAGAGTTAGTTAATGAGGGAACGCGAAAACGTCACCGCATCATGCGGGACCTCACGCCCCGATGTACATCGGGGCGTCTAGGCGAACGAGGGGCTCTGCTCGTGGAGCGAGAGCCAGCGGGTGAACTTTCGAGTTGATGCGCTATGAGGATCTGACGCGGAAAAGAACCGTCCGTTATGGCGCGTCGCAGGGGAGAGCGATAGTTTCTCTCCTCGCGCGAATACGGAATAAACGAGCGCGAAGAGAACAAAAAGCGCGAGGATGCCGAGGGTGAGTCCGTGGATATGTTCGGCGTGGAAAAGAAACGTTCCGAGAAGGCCGACGCTCAGCGGACAGGCCGTTTGGGGAGCCAAGGGGCAGGAGTGCGCATTTGCCGTTCCATGACCTTCCATCGCAAAACCCGCCCAGAGGGGAAGGGCCAGGAGAAGAATAGCGAGCATGAGACCAAAGCCCGTTTTCATTGCTTGTAGGTTACGTTGTTTTGCAAAAGCGGTCAATTATGTGGAACTATG
>CAYSDW010000089.1:0-1968 GCA_964429925.1 uncultured Candidatus Saccharibacteria bacterium
TGGAGGAGGGTATCGTCCCCGGCGGCGGCGTGGCGCTCTTGAACGCCGCGCTCGAAATGGGCGAAGGAAGCGACCATGACCCCCTTCGCGGCGCCGCTCACAAGATACTCATGGCAGCGTGCGAGGCGCCCATCCGTGCCATCCTCAAGAACGGAGGCCAGGATGACGACCGCATCGTGGGCGAGCTCAAAGACAAGAAGGCGGGCGGCAAGAAGGAGCAGGTCTGGCACGGCTACGACGCGAACCTCAACAAGTTCGCGGACCTCAAGGAGGCCGGCATCGTGGACCCGCTCAAGGTGACAAAGTCCGCGTTCATGAACGCGCTCTCCGTCGCGACCACCTGCCTCACTATCGGCGCGGCGGTTACGGACATCCCCGAAAAGAACGAACCTCCCATGGGCGGCGGCATGCCCCCGATGGGCGGCATGGGTGGGTTCTAACTTCGATCGGCAAGCGGGAGCGCAAGCTCCCGCTTCCGTTTTTACTAAGTCGTTACAACATAACACGCCATGGCTAGTTATAATGTAAACGTTGAGAGGCGGAGTGGGGCGATGACTTGAGGGGGCAGCAGACTTTTGATATGCTTTCGATATGCAACCGATCATATGGGTTTACATCGCAGTAGGAGTTGTGGCGCTCTGGCTCGTCTGGACGTACAACCGGCTCGTAACCTTGCGCTACCGCGCCAAGGAGGCGCTCTCGGACATCGACGTTCAGCTCAAGCGCCGCTTCGACCTCATCCCGAACCTCGTCGAGGCCGTAAAGGGCTACATGGCGCACGAGAAGGGCGTGCTCGAGAAGGTGACGGCCGCCCGCGCGAGCGTTGCGCAGGCCAAGGGCAACCCCTTGGAGCGCGAGCAGGCGGAGAACGCGCTCACGAATACTCTCAAAACGCTCTTTGCCGTCGCGGAGAACTACCCGGACCTCAAGGCGAACGTGAACTTCCTCGACCTTCAGCGCGAGCTCGCGGACACGGAGAACAAGATCCAGGCCTCGCGCCGCTTCTACAACGGCACGGTGCGCGATCTGAACACCAAGATCGAGACCGTTCCCACGAATCTCGTTGCCGGCGCGTTCGGCTTCAAGTCGGAGCCGTTCTTCCAGGCGGAAGAAGGGGAGCGCGGCCCCGTTCACGTTAAGTTTTAGGAGATGAAGAATATCTACGAGCATCGCGAGAAAAACATCGCGAAAACTTGGGTTATCATGCTGCTCTTTTTCGGCATCGTGATAGGCCTGGGCTGGGTCTTTGCCCAGATCTACGGCGACCCCTCGATCCTGGTCATCGCGGTCGTCTTCTCGACCCTGATGAGCGTCATAAGCTACTGGTATTCGGACAAGCTCGTGCTCGCGATGGCAAAGGCGCGCCCCGTTACGATGAAAGAGGCGCCGGAGCTTTACCGCGTCGTCGAGAATCTCGCCATCACGGCGGGCCTCCCGATGCCCAAGCTGTATCTCATCGACGAGCCCGCCCCGAACGCCTTCGCGACCGGACGGAACCCGGAGCACGCCGTGGTGGCGGTGACGATGGGACTTCTGGAGCGCCTCGACCGCTCGGAGCTCGAGGGCGTCATCGCGCACGAGCTCTCGCACATCTGGAACCGCGACATGCTGGTCTCGACGGTGGCCGTTATCCTTGTGGGCTTCATCGCGCTCCTCTCCGACTTCTTTATGCGCTCGCTCTGGTGGAGCGGGGGACGGCGGAATGACCGCGACAGCGGCGGAGGCGGCGTCATTATGCTTATCGGCATCGCGCTTGCCATTCTCGCGCCTATCGCGGGGACGCTCATGCGCCTCGCCATCTCGCGCAAGCGCGAGTTCCTGGCCGACGCCTCGGGCGCGCTCCTTACGCGTTACCCGGAAGCCATCGCGAACGCGCTTGTGAAGATATCGAAAGACCCCACGCCATTGCGGGTGGCGAACAACACCACGTCGCACCTCTGGTTCGACGACCCTTTCGACAACAAAAAG
>CAYSDW010000090.1:0-1843 GCA_964429925.1 uncultured Candidatus Saccharibacteria bacterium
CGCCGCGATTCTTTTTGCCGCAAGAATTGCGTGCCCCGTATATCACCCTCCAGTTGTAAGTGCCCGTTTCGCCCTTTCGTGCGTAAGGGTAAAAATGAGTGGGCATACATTCAAATCGTCCAAACCCTCAACGCTTATAAAATGCGCTGGAGGTTGTATTACGGGGCGTGCTACGATGAGGGCATGGAGACGCTTCTTTTTACACTTGTCGTCGTCGTCGCGCTTCTCGCGGGCGCCGTTTTCTGGCTCCTCAAAGATCGAAGGAAACCGGAGGATGAGGGCGGCCAGGGGCTCGTGATGCTCCAGAACCAGCTGAACGAAATGACGCGCACGCTCGATACGAAGCTCGGCAAGAGCGAGGAGATCATCCGCGAGATCACGAAGGAGCTCGTGCACGTGGGCGAAGGTCAGAAGCAGGTGATGAGCGTTACGGACCAGCTCAAAAACCTCCAGGACATCCTCAAGAACCCGAAACAGCGCGGCGTTTTGGGCGAATATTACCTCGAAACGGTGCTGCAGAACGTTCTGCCGCCCGGAACCTACAAGACGCAGTACCCGTTCAAGGACGGCGTCATCGTGGACGCGGCGGTCATTGTCGGCAAGCGCGTCATCCCCATCGACTCCAAATTCTCGCTCGAGAACTACAACCGCATGCTCGAAGCTCCGAGCGCGAGCGAGCGGGAGCGGTATGAAAAGGCGTTCGTGGGCGACATCAAGATCGGGATCGACGAGACCTCGAAGTACGTGAAGCCGGAGGAGGGGACGATGGAGTTCGCCTTCATGTTCATCCCTTCCGAGGCCGTCTATTACGACATTCTCATCAACAAAGTCGGCGCGATGCAGGAGGATACGAACAACCTCATCAGCTACGCATGGAAAAAAGGCGTCATCATCGTATCGCCGACCTCCTTCCTTGCCTACCTTCAGACGGTGCTGCAGGGGCTGAACGCCCTGAAGATCGAAGAGTCGGCCAAGGAGATCCAAAAACGGGTGGAAGAGCTCGGCCGTCATATCGGGAGTTACGAAGGGTATTTCAAAAAGCTGGGCACGCATCTGGGCACGACGGTCAACATGTATAACAGCGCCTACAAGGAGCTCGCGAAGATCGACAGGGACGTGCTCAAGATCAGCGGAGAGTCCGCCGGCGTGGAGCCCTTGGCGCTCGAGCGGCCGAACGCGGAGGACGAGTGATATGCGCGAGCGCGGCAAAACAGAAGCGTTTTACCGGCGCCTGAACCGCCCGTTCGGCGAATACCCTCTCGCGCGGCGGCGGCAGGACGTGCTCCACGATAAGAAATGGAAGCTGCTCTTGCGGCGGAGCGATCTCTTCCGTCACGTCCCGTTCGTCGAGGCGGCGCTTGCCGCCGGTTCGATGGCGCTGGGCAACGTGCGAGAGACCTCGGACTTCGACGTGCTCACCGTGGCGCGCCCCGGCCGCATCTTCACGGCGCGGTTCTTCTCCATCCTTTTCTTCGGAGTTCGCGGTTGGCGGCGGACCAAGCTTTCGCACCACGAGACCGCCGCAGACAAGATCTGTCTTAACCATTTCGTGACGCGGGAGAAGATGCGGCTCGATCCGCCGCACAACGTCTACTGGGAGGAGCTCTACCGGCATCTGGTGCCGCTCTACGGCGCATCGGAGGCGGTGAACGCCTTCTTCGCCGCGAACGACTGGATGGTTCCGCCGCGCGTCTACCGGGACGACCTCCGTCATCAGGGCGGCGGGCCATCGCGCATTAAGCGCGCGCTCGAGGGGGTCCTCAAGGGCAAAGCGGGGGATCGGCTCGAAGGCGCACTGAAGCGGTTCCAGGTGCGGCGCATCGAGCGCGGCCTTGCCGCGAGC
>CAYSDW010000091.1:0-1637 GCA_964429925.1 uncultured Candidatus Saccharibacteria bacterium
CCACCGCGCTTGCGGCGGCATATCGTCGCGAGTACGGAAAGCGTGGGCAGATCATTCGCGCCACGTTCAATCCTGCCACGGGCGACATGGAATTCCGTCAGGCAAAGATCGTTGTCGACGGCTCACTCGTGCGCATGGAGGGCGAAGAGCCGACGAGCGACGAGGACCACCGTTCGCGCTTCAATCCCGAGCAGCACATTTTGCTCGAAGACGCGCGGCGCATCAAAAAAGACGCGCAGCTCGACGAGGAAATTTCCTTTCCGCTGGAATCGCGCGAGGATTTCGGACGCATCGCCGCACAGGCCGCCAAGCAAGTCATCATGCAAAAGGTACGCGAAGCCGAGCGCGCCAGCATCATCTCCGAGTACGGACAGCGCGAGGGCGACATTGTCACCGGCCACGTGCAGCGTTTCGAGCGTGGCAATCTCTACATCGACCTCGGTCGCGCAACCGCCATCCTCCCCTACGACGAGCAGATCCCCGGCGAGCGCTACCGCCAGGGCGAGCGTATCCGCGCGCTTCTCCTTCGCGTGGACGAGGGCGTGCGTGGCACCTTCATTCGTCTCTCGCGCTCGCACCCCCGTTTTTTGAGCAAACTTTTTGAAGCTGAAGTGCCAGAATTGGCGAGCGGCGTCGTTGAAGTGAAAGGCATCGTCCGAGAGCCAGGCAGCCGCGCGAAGATCGCCGTGAAATCGAACGATGAACATGTGGATCCGGTGGGCGCGCTCGTAGGCCAGCGGGGTGTGCGCGTCGCGGTCGTCACTTCAGAGCTCGGAGGCGAGAAGATAGATGTCGTTGAATGGTCAGAAGAAGCAGGAGAATATGTAAAAGAGGCTCTGAAGCCCGCGCAGGTCTTGGGCATAGAACTTTTCGAAGACGAAAACCGCGCGGTCGTACAGGTGGCCGAGGATCAGCAATCTCTTGCGATCGGCCGCGGGGGCCAGAATGTGCGCCTCGCCGCGCGGCTCACCGGCTGGAAAATAGACATCCGCTCCACTCAAGGCCAACAGGTGGCCGGTACTGAAGAGGGTGGCGTTGATGTTGAACAGAAAAAGTCATCCGCCTCCGCTGAAGGCTCCGGCGAGACAAAGGAAGTGCCTGCCGGTGAAACGCCGACCGAGAACCTTCCGGAGGCCGACGAAAACCTCGAAAAACCGGAAGAGCAAGACCGCGACGTTCCCGAGAAGAATCCGGAAGCCGAGGCCGTTGAAGAAGAGGAGGTCAAAGAAGAAAAGCGAGAAAGCGAATAATCCCCTGTTCACTATCCACTGTTCACTGTAAACTTATACCTATGAATCTCTGGCACGACATCCCGCTCGGAGAAAAAGCACCCGAAGAGTTCAACGTCATCGTCGAGATCCCGCGCGGCTCGCACAATAAGTACGAGATAGACAAGGAGACCGGCCTCATCAAGCTCGACCGCGTCAATTATTCTGCCGCGCACTATCCGTGCGACTACGGCTTCGCGCCGCGCACGCTTTGGGATGACGGTGACGCAATGGACGTGATTGTGCTCACCACCAACCCGATTCCTCCGGGCATTGTTGTCACCGTGCGACCGGTCGGCCTCATGAAAATGACTGACGACGGCGAGAGCGACGACAAGGTGATCGGCGTGCCGACAGAGGACATCCGCT
>CAYSDW010000092.1:0-1579 GCA_964429925.1 uncultured Candidatus Saccharibacteria bacterium
CTCCATCGGCTTCAGGACGAGCACGGGCTCACCCTTCTTCTTATTTCCCACGACCTCCATCTCGTCTACCGCCACGCGAACACGGTCCTCTGCGTGAACCGGAAGCGGACGTGCTTCGGAGAGCCGGTCGAAACGCTCACGCCGGAGACGCTCGCGCGACTGTACGGCCACCACCCGGCCCTGTTCCACAACCTTCACCATGACCATCGCCGCTGATCTCTTCTCGTCTTCCCTTATCCTCTCGGCGCTCGTCGCCCTTACCGCGGGACTCGTGGGAGCATTTGCGCTCATGCGGCGCATGACGCTCGCGGCCGATCCGGTCTCGCACATCGCCCTTCCCGGCATCGGCCTGGCGCTTCTCTTTAACGTTAATCCCCTTCTGGGTGGTTCGTTGGCGCTCGTCCTCGGCGCCGTTCTCATCTGGACACTTGAGGAACGTTCCCGCACCAATATCGATGCGGTGATCGGCGTCGTCTTCGCCGCCGCCCTCGCTCTGGGCGCCATCATCACCCCCCAAGAAGAGCTCATCGAGGCGCTCTTCGGCTCGCTCCGCGAGTTGAGCAGCGTTGAGTTCTGGATAGCGGCTGCGGCAAGCGCCGGCATAATCGCGTTCGTACTCTCGTTCCGCCATCAGATCATGATCAGTTTGATCTCCCGCGATCTGGCGCGGGCCTCGGGCGTTAACACGCGCATCCTGAACCTCGCGTTCCTCCTTGTCTTCGTCGCGAGCATCATCCTCGGCCTTCGCTTCATCGGCGCCCTGCTCATGGGCTCGCTCATCATCATTCCTGCGGTAGGCGCGCGAAAGTTCGCGCGGGGATTCTCGTCGTTCATTACGTGGTCGGGTGGCATTGCGGTATTCTCGATGCTCGGCGGAACTATCCTCGCGGAACGTTTCGGATGGCAACTGGGCCCGTCGGTCATCGCCATTGCCGCAACCGTCTTCCTGCTCGCCTCCATCGCAAAACGATAGGCCCCCGCTGTTAGCGGGGGCCGGAAAGATCACGGGAGAAGGGACCGGACGCGCCGCACGGCGTCGTCCAGGGGCCCGCTGTTCTCGAGGAAGGGATAGGGAATGCCGGAGGCGCGCGCCTCCGCTTCCCAAGCGAAGCAGTCGTTCACGCGCCGGGACGCCGCCGCTGCGCCGTCGCCGCGTTTCGCAAGACGGACACGGAGCTCCGCGGGGCCTGGCGAGAGAACAAAAAAGGAGGTGAGGTGATGGTCCGCATCCGCGCCGCACACGCGCCGCACGAAGACATCGAGGATGCGAAGCACGTCCGGCACGAGGATCATGAACGAAAGGCGCTGGGGCTCCGCGAGGGCGTTCAGAACGGCGATCTTCGCCGTGCCGTAGGAGGCGCCGTGCACCTCGACCGCCCATAGGAACCGGCCCTCGTCGCGCACCGTCTGGAACTCGCGCCTGTCGAGATAGCGATACTCGCCGGGCAGGTCATCCGGCCGAGGAGCGCGCGTCGTGTAGCTCTCGAGGACTCGTGCGTTCTGGCCCAGGTGCGCGAGGACGCCCCTCATAATGCTGGTCTTCCCAACGCCGGAGGCGCCGGTCAGCGTGACGATCATC